>NZ_JBHVEG010000041.1:0-40355 GCF_042802395.1 Promicromonospora sp. NPDC057488 | reverse complement strand
GGTCGGCACCCTGGGGTGCCGACCACCTGACAAACTACCGACCACCCATCCGGACGACGCCGCGCCGACTCGCCGCCGGCGGTCCGGGGTCAGCCCGCGCGGCAGCCAGCCGCCCTCACGCGCCGTCGTGGCCCGCGTAGCCCTTGCCGTTGCGGCGGAAGACCGGGCCCGACTCGTCCTGCCCGATCGGGAAGACCCCCGCGAACGCCAGGAGGTCCGAGATCGTCGTGACGAGGCGGCCGTCCTCGAACCGGACGCCGTAGGCGGGCGTCCAGTCGCCGCCAGGGCGGCGCATGAACGACTCGGGGTCGAGCCGCAGCAGGTACACGAAGGTCTCCGCCAGGATGCGGCTGCCGACCTCGCCCAGGAAGTTGCCGTTGCCCTGGACCTCGGCCTCCTTGAGCACGTAGTACCACAGCGGCGTGCCGTCCAGGTCGTCGAGCGCCGCCACGACCTCGGGCGCGGCGTTCTGCCGCAGCTGCTCGGGCGTGAGCTGACGGGCCCGCAGCTCCTGGGCCACGGCCTCCCCCGTCGGGAGCGCGAGCATGTAGCCGCGCAGCAGGTTGCGCTGCGCGAGCTGCTTGAGCAGCGCCTTGATCGGCTCGGTGGCCGTGTTGCCCTCGTTCAGGAGGTGGCCCAGGCCGTCCGCCAGGAACGGGTCGATCTTGCGGGCCATGCGGAACGACAGTGGGTCGCCCTTGTCGGTCAGCCGCGGCCACTCGACCGGCCAGTTGGACGGCAGCGCCGGCGCCGGGTTCGCCGGGTTCGGGGAGAGCCCGCCGTTGCCGGTGAACCGGAACAACAGGTCGAGCGACGCGAGCCCGCCCGGGCCGTTGCCGGTGAAGTTGACGTTGAAGTCGTAGGCGCCGCGCACCATCGAGTGCCCGAACCGGAACGCCGCGACCGCGAACTCCAGCGGCATCGCCACGCGGCGCGCGGGCCGGAACAGCGTGGGCCCCGTCGCCAGGACGGAGTCCAGCACGCCCGACTTGGTCAGGGTGCGCAGGTAGTCGTTGACGACGAGCCACTGGTAGTGGAACCGCACCAGCTCGCGGGCCCGGTCGAACAGCTCGCGCTGGGTCACGGCGCACCACGGCTCGTACAGCGCCACCCAGTCCACGACGGCGTTGTGGAACCGGATCATCGCCACGTGGAACTGCGCGACCACGAGGTTCTCGTCGTTGCGACTGTCGGGGATGAGCGGCATCCGCTCGCTGCCCGGCGCGGTGCTGCGCGGCAGGTCGCGCTGCGGGTCGTCGCCGGGGGCGACGAGCGAGAACGGCCCGAACGGCTCCGTGCCGATGCGGCCGAGCCGCAGCTTGGCCGAGTTCGGCACGTACGCGGCCTCGCTGCGCGTGGTGCCCCGGTCCTTCTCGCCCTGGAACCGGGGACCGGACCCGTACAGGCTGTCCAGGTCGAGCAGCGGGTTGCGCCCGTTGTGCAGGCTGCGCCGCACCACGTCGGGCTCGAACGCGCGGAACGGCTCGCTCACGATGTCGCCGAGGGCCTGGTCGCCGCCGGGGCCGCTGCCGTCGTCCGGTCCATTGGTGTTGAGCGTGATGTCGTGGTCGATGAACTGGCCCCAGTAGGTGTAGATGCTGGGGATCGTCGAGTCGCGTGGCGGCGCGGCGGGCGCCCCGGGAGGCGGGGGCCCGGCGGGCGCCTCGATCATGCCCGCGCCGAGCCGCAGCAGGGCGTCCCGGGTGCGGGCCACGTCGTCGCCGACGGGCAGGTGCGCGGCCGGGAAGTCCCGTGCGAGGTCGCGCATCAGGTAGTCGAACGACGTCGTCGCGTCGAACCGCTGCTCGCGCAGGTCGCGGCGCACCGCGGCCTCCGTGCGCGGCATCAGCGTCGCCGTGCTGTCCTGCGGGTCCTGCGGCGCGTCCGGGTCGGCGGGGACGAACACGCCCCCGTGCCCGATCCGCCGGACCGTGCGGCCGGTGGGTGTCTGCGCCAGGTCGACGGCCTCGTGCGGGCTGTGGTTCGGGTCGCCCTGCAGCGGGGCCTGCGTGGTCTGGACCATGGGTATCTCCTTCGCTGGGGGTGAAGGTCCTCCACCACAGACGGAGTGACGGGGGTCACAGCCACGTACACCTTGGCGGGTGAATGCGCCGCGGCCTGCCCCCGACCTGCGCCGATGGCCGGGCGCCCGGTCACCTTGCCGCGCGGTAGACCGCCGTGGCGGCCGCCAGCACCTGCGCGACGACGAGCGCCGGCGTCACACCCGTGACCACCGCCCACGCGAGCGGGATCGTGCCGAGCAGCGCCAGGTCGGGTCCCTTGATCCGGTGCAGCACCAGCCCGGTCGGGAACGCACCCGCCGGCGTGGCGATCATCGGCACGTCCCACTGCACGGGACCCCGGTACGCCGCCCGGATCGCGGCGGCCCCGAGCACGACGGCGGCGGGCGCCGCCACACCGAGCCACGGCCCGATACCGCCGACCACGGCCACGAGCAGCAGCACGGCGCCCGCGGAGAGCACCGGCCACACCGCGCGGACGGCGCGGGTGGTCCGCGCGCCGAGCGGCAGCAGGGCGTCCAGGCGGGGGTTCTCCCCCGCCGCGCGCGGTCCGCCGGCGCCCGCGAGCGCCCCGGCGTACCCCACCCCGGCCAGCACCGCCCAGAGGCCGATCCCGTCGGAGAGCGCGGGCACCTGCACGGCCACCGCCCCGGTGCACGCGAGCGCGAGCAGGGCCGCGAGGGACGCGGGCGAGCGCAGCAGCAGGGCGGCGTCGGCGGCCAGCAGGGCGCCCACCGGACCGCGCGCCGCACGGGGCACCCACGCGAAGGCGCGCGACGCCGTCGGCCCGGTGCCGAGCGCCCGGCTGACGCCGCCGCCGTCGAGCGAGAGCAGGGCGGCCGACGCCTGCAGGGCGGCCGACGCGCGAGCACGCAGCGCCCCGGCCCGGAGCCGGTCCAGGCCGCGCAGCCAGGCCACGAGGGCGACGACGCCGATCGCGGCCAGCGCCGCGGGCACGCTCCACGGCACGGCCCACGCCGCCCATGCGGGGGCCCAGAGCGCCAGGCCGAGGCCGGCCACCGGTACGGCGGCGAGCAGCAGGTCGAGCACCCGCCCGGGCCGGCTCCCCGACGCGATGCCCGTCACCTGCAGCACGCCCGCACCCGTGACGACCAGCAGCCCGACGGCGCCGCCGAGCACCGCGTCCACGACGATCCCCGCCGGGTCCACGCCGGCGAGCGCCGCGGGCGCACCGCCCACGACCAGGCCCGCGCCGATGCCGACGAGCACCGACCGGACCACCGACGGGGAGGTGAGCCCCGCCCGGTCGGCGGGTGTGGGCACCCACCAGCGCACCCCGGCGGCGGGCAGCCCGGCCGGGCCGAGCCGCAGCGCGACGGACGCTCCCCCGACCACGGCGAGCGCCAGCACGAGGGCCTGGACCAGGCCCGGGCCGAGCCCGAACGCGGTGGCGTCGGAGCCGAGCAGCTCCCGCACCGGGCCGCCGAAGCCCCACAGGTACAGGACGACCAGGGCGAGCGAGATCACGACCTCGGCGACGTCCAGCGCCACCCGGCCCGGTTCGGCCGGGAGGTTGTGCGCCCGCACCCGCGCGGTCAGGCGGCGCAGCTCGGCGCCGGTGAAGCTCTCCTCGTCGCTGCCCACGAGCCGCGGAAGCGCCGCGGTCCCGACCGGACCGGCCTCTTCCGCGGCACCGGCCGCCTCGCCGCTCACCGGAAGCCCGCCAGCACACCGGGCGCCTCGGCCGGCTCGAGGAGCACGGCGTCGTCGTCGGACAGGTGCACCGCGCTCGCGCCCGAGGCCGCCAGCAGCCGGTCGTCGTGCGTGGCGAACAGGACGGCGGTGCCGGCGTCCGCCTCGGCGCGCAGGGTCTCGCCCAGCCGGGCGCGCATCGCGGTGTCCAGGCGCTGCTCCGGCTCGTCGAGCACGAGCAGGTCGCGCGGCCGCACCAGCGCGCTCGCCAGCAGGAACCGGCGGCGCTGCCCGGACGACAGGGTGTGCGGCATGGCGCTGCCGTGCCGCGTGATGCCCACGTGGTCGAGCACCTGGTCGGTGACGGCGCCGGCGTCCGGCACCCCGTGCCCGCGTGCGGTGAGCACGAGGTGCTCGCGGACGGTCACGCCGGGAAAGAACGCGTCGTCGTCCAGCACGCCCGCTACGCGGGCGCGGAACCGGCGCTCCCGCTCGTCCACGAGGCGCCCGAAGGCGCTCGCCGTCCCGGAGAGCGGCTCCTGCAGGCCGAGCACGGTGCGCAGCAGGGTGGACTTGCCGGTGCCGTTGGCGCCGATCACGGCGACGATGTCGCCGGCCCCCAGCGTGAGGTTCACGGGTGCGCAGACGGCGTTGCCGCCGTACCCGACCACCAGGTCGGACAGCTCGAGGTAGGTCATGTCCACCCCAACGCGCGAGCCTGGGAAAGATCTCCCGCTGTGTACCTCATCGCCAGGCCGCGACGATCTCCTCCGGGCCCCAGTGCGCGGCCAGCGGAAGGCCTGCCTCGAAGCCGCTGCGGGCGACGGCGACCAACGGCGTGGCGGCGTCGGTTCCCGGTACCGCTCCCTGGGCCCGCGCGAGCTCGTCGAACTCGTGCGTTCCGAACACATCGGTCTCGTACCACTTGACGGAGCCGATGAACTCGACCCTTCGCGCCGTCGGAGCACGGTCCGCGCCGACCAGGTCCACCTCCGGGTTGTTCTGCCGGTTCCACCAGCCGCCGACGGCTTCGACCTCCGGCCATGGCGAGTCGAGCAGGATGCGCATCAACGACTCCCGGACGAGCGGTTCGACGGCCCGGCCGCGCCAGGTGGTCCAGGACCGTTCGATCCGGTCGAGCGCCACGTCCCCGCGTCCGCGTTCCACGAACGGGATCGCCCGGCGCAGGAAGGCGAGCCAGAAGCGCAGGTAGGGATCCCCGAGGCGGTAGCGCTTGTTCTTGGTGTCCGACGACGTCGACAGGGGCAGGTCGGTCTCCACGATCCGCTTGGCCTCGAGCGTCCTGAGCAGCGGGCTGAGGGTGCCGGCCGGCAGGGACCCCGAGTTCCCGGCAGCGGCGGCGATGGCCGAGAACGTCCGCTCGCCGTCACCCACCGCTTCGAGGATGGCCCTGCTGCGCGAGGACACCGGGAACTCGCCGAGCAGCGAGAGCTCCCCGGCGACCAGCAGCGGTGAGAGCGGATCACCGAGTGCGTCGCGCAGGAACTCCGCTCGCGGCCGGCCGGGCGTCCAGGTCTGGACGATCTCGGGGAACCCGCCCGTGATCAGGTGGGCATCGATCGCTTCCGCGGCGCCCAGGTCCGCCATCGCCTGGACGTCAGCCACGTTCAGCGGTGCGATGTCGATCTTGGTCGCGCGGCCGAAGAACGGCCGGCCGTAGGTCTGGAGCGCCTCCATGACCGACAGGTCACTGCCGATCAGGAGCAGCAGGACGGGCTTCTGCGACAGGTACTTGTCCCAGACCGTCTGCAGCGCCCCCTCGAACTCGGTGTCCTGCTCGACCAGCCAGGGCACCTCGTCGAGCACCACGACAGCAGGCCGGTCGTCCGGCAGGAACTCGGCGAGCGCGCGGAGGGTGCCGTTCCAGTCCGGCGGACTCAGGTGCGCGAAGATCTCGGGCGCGCGCAGGCTCGACTGCGTGAGCGTCGCAAGGAACTCTCGCCGCTCGGCCATGGCGTTGCGCCCTCGCGTCGCCTGGAACACGAAGTACTCGCGCCCGGAGCGGTCGCAGAACTCCTGCGCCAGCCGGGACTTCCCGACGCGGCGCCGGCCGGTCATGATCAGCGCCTTGCCCCGAGAGGCACCCGTGCCCGCCTCGACGCCGCCCAGGAGCCCCTCGAGCCGGCGCAGATCCGAGTCGCGTCCGCGAAACTCCATCGCCACCCCAAACTAAGATCGAATCTTACTAAGATCCATTCTTAGTTTACCGGCCATGCCGGCGCCTCAGGGCCGCAGGATCTTCCGGGCCCGCGCCACGTCGTCGTTCATCTGCGCGATCAGCGGCTCCATGCCGTCGAACCGCAGCGTCGGGCGCAGGTGGGCCACGAACTCGAGCACGACCGTCTGGTCGTACAGGTCGAGGTCGGTCCGGTCGAGCACGTAGGCCTCGACGCGGCGCTCCACGCCGTCGAACGTGGGGTTGGTGCCGACGGAGATCGCGGCGGGCAGGATCTCCTCCTGCCCCAGGCCCGCGCCGGAGGCGGTCGCCCGGTCGTGGTCGGGCCCGGCGAGGCTCGCGCACGTCGCGGCCGTGCCGCGGCGCAGCCAGCCCGCGTAGACGCCGTCGGCGGGCACCAGGCCGGTGATGTCGCCGAGGTTGGCGGTCGGGAAGCCCATCTCGCGGCCCCGCGCGTCGCCGTGCACCACGGTGCCGCGCACGAGGTGCGGGCGGCCGAGCACGTCGGCGGCCTGGTCGACGTCGCCCTCCGCGAGCAGCGCCCGCACGGCGGTCGAGGACCAGCGCTGGTGGCCGTCGCCCTCGGCCACGGAGTCGCCGACGTCCTCGATGGCGACGACCTCGAACCCGTGCTGCCCGCCGAGCTCGACCATCGTGGCGAGCGTCCCGGCGTTCTGCTTGCCGAACCGCACGTCGTGCCCCACGACCACGGTCCGCGCCCGCAGGCCGTCCACGAGGTACCGGGCCACGAACTCCTCGGGCGTCTGCGCCGCGAAGTCGAGCGTGTAGCTGACCAGCAGGGTCGCGTCCAGGCCGGTGCGCTCCATGAGCGCCAGGCGGTCCTCCAGGCCCGTGATCAGCTCAGGGGCCGACTCGGGCCGGTGCACCGCCGCCGGGTGCGGGTGGAACGTCACGGCGACGGCGCTGGCCGCGTCGCTCCGGGCGAGCCGGAGGATGCGGTCGAGCACTGCCTGGTGGCCGCGGTGGACGCCGTCGAAGTTGCCGATCGTCACCACTGATGGCCCGAATCCCGGGGGAACCTGTTCCAGGTCCGTCCACAGCTGCACGCGGGTTGCTCCTCATGAATCGGGTGGCGCGGGTGCGGGAGCCGCTCACGCCGCGCCCCGCACCGGTCGCCAAAAGCCTACGGCGTGTTTCGCGGGTCGTGCGCCCGCCCGGCGGCGTCGGGGCGATCCGGGGTCAGCCCGGCAGGATCCGGCGCGCCCCGTCCAGGTAGGCCCGGGAGTCGAACTCGTCGAACATCGCCGACTGGAAGATGTAGCCCTGGCCGATGCCCATGAGGACCGGGAGCAGGCCCTCCGCGGCCGGTCCGGCGCCGTCGGGGGCGTGCTCCGGGTGCGCCTCGAACCAGCGCGTCAGCGCGGCGCGGAAGGCGTTCCTGAGCTCCTTGAAGCCCATGTTCACCACGCCGCGCATCTCGGGGTCCACGGTCGCCTCGCCCCAGAGCTGGAGCAGGAGCGGGAGCTCGAAGCCCTCGGACAGCACCCCCCGGAGCACGATCTCCAGTATCTCGGCGGGGGCCGGCGGGTCGCCGTCCGCCGCGGCCGCCTCGAGGTCCGCGCTCCGGCGGCTCAGGGTGGTCCTCGCCACAGCCGCGAACAGCTCGCGCTTGCCCTCGAAGTACCCGTAGACGGCGCCCGTCGACAGCCCGGCCTCCGCGATCACCTCGGCCATCGAGGTGTGCTGGTAGCCCTTCGCGGCGAACGCGCGCCGGGCCGCCTCCAGGATCTCGGCGCGGCGGGCGTCCCGACGCGCGTCACTGATCTTCGGCACCGGCACCTCCGTCGTCGGGACCTGGGGGACGCCCAGGAGATTGACAAGCATACGGTCGCGGCGCATCGTTGCCCATAAAGAACGAGCGTTCGTTTTTTTAGATATGGAGCAACCCTTGTCCTACGAAGCACCAGCGCCCCACACCCCGGCGGGCCGGGTCATCGGCGTCGCGCTGGCCCTCACCCTCGTGCTCACCGTGTTCGTGCTCGCCTTCTCGTGGCCGTCGGTCACGGCCGAGCCCCGCGACCTGCCGGTCGCCGTCGTCGGGTCCGACGACGCCGTCGACGCCGTCCGCGAGAACCTCGACGAGGCCCAGCCCGGAGCCGTCGAGCTGATCGAGGTCGACGACCGGGCGGCCGCCGTCGGAGCCGTCGAGAGCCGCGACGTCTACGGCGGCCTCGTGCTGGGCGACCCGCAGGCGGGCGAGGCGCCCGAGGTGCTCAGCGCCTCCGCGGCGAGCACGGCCACGCACCAGCTCATGACCCAGATCGCCGCGCAGCTGCAGCGCGGGATCCAGGAGCGGGCGGACGCCGCGACGGCCCAGGCGCTCGCCGCGGCCCAGGAGCAGGCGGTACAGGCCACCGAGACCGCCGTCCGGCAGGCGCTCGAGGCCGCGGCGAGCGGCGAGCAGCCGCAGGCGCCGGAGCCCGGCGCGGCGCAGGCCCCGTCGCTGCCCGAGGTCCCCCAGGTGACCGTCACGGACGTGGTCCCCCTGTCCGACGACGACCCCCGCGGCTCCGGCCTGGCGGCCGCGATGTTCCCGATCCTGCTCGGCGGGATGATCGGCGGCATCGGCATCTCGCTCGCCGTCAACGGAGCCCTGCGCCGGGTGCTCGCCGTCACCGTGTACTCGGTGGTCGGCGGCGGCATCCTCGTGGGCATCCTGCACTTCTGGTTCGGCACCGTCCAGGGCGACTGGCTGCTCGACGGCGCCACGCTCGCCCTCTCGATCGCCGCGATCGCCGCACCCATCACCGGGTTCGTCGCGGTGCTCGGCAGGCCCGGCATCGCGCTCGGCCCGGTGGTCATGATGCTGGTCGGGAACCCGATCTCGGGCGCGGCGATGCCGCCCGAGTTCCTGCCCTGGCACTGGGGCGAGATCGGTCAGTGGCTGCCGCCGGGCGCCAGCGCGACCCTGCTGCGCGACGTCTCGTACTTCCCCGACGCCGATGCGTCGGCGGCCTGGCTGGCGCTCGCGATCTGGGCGGGGGCCGGGGTGCTGCTGTCCGTCGTGGGCCACGCCCGCGCCACCGGCCGCACCCGGCGGGCCCCGCTCCTGACCGTGCCGGCCTGACCTGCCGGACGGCGCCTGGTGCTCGCCGAGATCGTCAGGGAGCGGGGGCGAGCACCAGGACGGGCTTGGCCAGGCTCTCGCCGCGGCGCCGCGTGTCCTCCAGCAGCGCCACGAGCGTGCCCGACGGCGAGAGCGCCGCCACGACGTCGGCGCGCCCCGACGGCTCGACCCACTGGCCGTAGCCGAGCGCGCGCACCTCGGCCTCGTCGAGCTCACGCACCGGGAACGTGCCGCGCGCGGCGTCGGCCAGCGGGAGGGTGGCCAGCGTGCCGTCGGCGTCCGCCTGGGCCTCCAGCTCCTCCAGCGTGCGGGCGCCGGCCAGCGGGTAGCCGCCCACCCGGGTGCGGCGCAGCACGGTCAGGTGGCCGCCCGTACCGAGCGCCGCGCCGAGGTCGCGCGCCAGGGCGCGCACGTAGGTGCCGGACGAGACGGTGACGCGCACGTCGACGTCCAGGACGGGCACATCGCGCGTGGGGCCGGCGCCGGGTTCGGCGGCGGTGGGGGCGACACCGGGCTCGGCGGCGGGGTCGATGGCCGCGTCGTCGGCCTCGACGTACACGTCCTCCAGGTCGCCGTCCGGCACGGTCGCCGTGGCCGGGCGGACGTCCAGCACCTCGAAGCGGGACACCGTGACGGGCCGGGCCTTCAGCTCGACCTCCTCCCCCGCCCGGACGCGCGCGTAGGCGCGCTTGCCGTCCACCTTGATCGCGGACACGGACGTGGGCACCTGCGAGATGTCGCCGGTCAGGTCCGCGACCGCCGCGTCCAGGGCGGCCCGCTCCACCCGCCCGACGGCGTCCGGGTCGGCCACGGCGACGACGGACCCCTCGGCGTCGTCCGTGGCGGTGGCCACGCCCAGCCGGATCGTGGCGTCGTAGTCCTTGTCTGCGCCCACGACGTACGTGAGCAGGCGGGTCGCCTTGCCGATGCCGAGCACGAGCACGCCCGTCGCCATCGGGTCCAGCGTGCCGGCGTGGCCGACCTTGCGGGTGCCGGCCAGGCGCCGCATCCGGCCGACGACGTCATGGCTGGTCCAGCCCTGCGGCTTGTCGACCACGACGAACCCGTCGGCGGCCGTGGGACGGCGCGCGGGAGCCTGCGGGGAGGGGGAGGTCATGGGTATCAGTATCGCGTGGGTCAGGGGTGCCGCGCGGCGTCGAGGTCGGCCTTGGTCAGGACGGCGCGGACCGCCACGCCGACGTCGGCCAGCGGCGTGCTGCCGGCCGGGCTGCGGTCGATGGCGCACACCACCGTGTCGACTATCGCCCCGGCGGCCCGGAGCGCCGACGTCGCGTCACGGACGGCGCCGCCGGTGGTGATCACGTCCTCGACCAGCACGACGCGGCGGCCCTGGACCGGGGGTCCCTCGGCGAGCTTGGCGGTGCCGTACTCCTTTGCCTGCTTGCGCACGTACAGCGCGCCCGTGCCGGTCAGGCCGCTGAGCACGGTCACGATCGGCACCCCGCCGAGCTCGAGGCCGCCCAGCAGGTCGGCGTCCGCCGGGACCAGCGGCACCATCCGGCGCGCGACCCGGGCCAGCAGCGCCGGGTCCGTCTCGAACAGGTACTTGTCGAAGTACTCCGACGCCGCCTGGCCCGACCGGAGCGTGAACGTCCCGGTCAGGCGGCAGGCGGCGTCGATGTCGCGCGCGAGCGCGGGGTCCGGGGTCACTCGGCCTCGGCGTCGTCCTCGCGCGGCTTCTTGTAGGGGTCCTCGTCGCCCGCGTACCGGGCTCCGGCACGCAGTGCCTCGAGCTCGGCGTCCCGCTTGCGCGCCTCGATCAGCGCGGCGTCGAGGTGGGCCGCCGTCTCGGGGACCGAGTCCAGGTGGAACTCGATGGTGGGCGTCAGGCGGACACCGGTCTGCTTGCCCACCTCCGAGCGGATCAGGCCCGTGGCGCTCTTCAGCGCCGCGGCCGTGCCGTCCCGGTCCTCGTCCGAGCCGTAGACCGTGTAGAACACCGAGGCGTTCTGCAGGTCGCCGGTGACCCGGACGTCCGTGACCGTCACGAAACCGAGCCGCGGATCCTTGATCCGCGTGTCGATCATCTGCGCGACGATCACCTTGATGCGGTCGGCGAGCTTACGAGCCCGCGGATTGTCGACCATGGTCCAGTCCTCTCAGCGTGAGTGCGGGGTATTCGCCCGTCCGGACAAGCCGTCCGAGCGAATACCCCGCACTCAATGAATCACAGGCGTCAGACGCGCGGCTTCTCGCGCATCTCGAACGTCTCGATGGTGTCGCCCTCGGTGACGTCGTTGAACGACCCGAGACCGATACCGCACTCGAAGCCCTCGCGGACCTCGGTGACGTCGTCCTTCTCGCGACGCAGCGACTCGATCGAGAGGTTGTCGCCCACGACCGTGCCGTTGCGCAGCACGCGCGCCTTGGCGTTGCGGCGGATGACGCCCGAACGGACCACCGAACCGGCGATGTTGCCGAACTTCGAGGAGCGGAAGACCTGGCGGATCTCCGCGGTCCCGAGCTGGACCTCCTCGTACTCCGGCTTGAGCATGCCCTTGAGGGCCGCCTCGACGTCCTCGATCGCCTTGTAGATGACCGAGTAGAACTTGACGTCCACGCCCTCGCGCTCCGCCAGCTCCTCGACGCGCTCGCCGTACTTCACGTTGAAGCCGATGATCACGGCGCTGTCGACGGTGGCCAGGTTGACGTCGTTCTGCGTGATCGCACCCACACCACGGTGGATGACGCGCAGCTCGACCTCGTCGCCCACGTCGATCTTGAGCAGCGCGTCCTCCAGTGCCTCGACGGCACCGGACACGTCGCCCTTGAGGATGAGGTTGAGGCTCTCGACCTTGCCCTTCTTGAGCTCGGTGTCGAAGTCCTCGAGGCTGATCCGCTTGCGGCGCTTGGCCAGCGTCGCGGCGCGCTCGGCCGCCTCGCGCTTCTCGGCGATCTGACGTGCCGTCCGGTCGTCCGGCGCCACGAGGAACGTGTCGCCGGCGCTCGGGACGCTGGTGAGACCCAGCACCTGCACCGGACGGGCCGGCGTCGCGGCGTCGACCGCGTTGCCGTGCTCGTCGAACATCGCACGGACACGGCCGTGGGCCGTACCGGCGACGATCGAGTCACCGACGTGCAGCGTGCCCGACTGGACCAGCACCGTGGCCACGGGGCCACGGCCCTTGTCGAGGTTGGCCTCGATCGCGACACCGCGCGCGTCCTTGGTCGGGTTGGCGCGCAGGTCGAGCGCCGCGTCCGCGGTCAGCAGGACGGCCTCGACGAGGTCGTCGATGCCGATCCCCGGCTTGGCCGCGACGTCGACGAACATCGTGTCGCCGCCGTACTCCTCGGCCACCAGGTTGTACTCGGTGAGCTGCTGACGCACCTTCGCCGGGTTGGCGCCCTCGACGTCGATCTTGTTGACGGCGACGACGATCGGCACGCCTGCGGCCTGCGCGTGGTTCACGGCCTCGACCGTCTGCGGCATCACGCCGTCGTCGGCCGCGACCACGAGGATCGCGATGTCCGTGACCTGGGCACCACGAGCACGCATGGCGGTGAACGCCTCGTGACCCGGGGTGTCGATGAACGTGATGGCACGCTCGGTGCCCTCGTGCTCGTGCGTGATCTGGTAGGCACCGATGTGCTGCGTGATGCCACCGTGCTCGCCGGCGACGACGTCCGACTTGCGGATGGCGTCGAGCAGCTTGGTCTTACCGTGGTCGACGTGACCCATGACGGTCACGACCGGCGGACGCGCGACCAGGTCCTCGTCGGACTCGCCGGCCTCCTCGGCCTGCAGGTCGATGTCGAAGGCCCCGAGCAGCTCGCGGTCCTCCTCCTCGGCCGAGACCATCTCGATCTGGTAGCCGAGCTCGGTCGCCAGCGTGCCGAACGTGTCCTCGTCGAGCGACTGCGTGGCCGTGGCCATCTCGCCCAGGTGGAACAGGACGGTCACGAGCGCCGCGGGGTTCGCGTCGATCTTGTCGGCAAAGTCGTTCAGCGACGCACCGTGGCGCAGCCGGACGACCGTGCTGCCGTTGCCGCGCGGGACCTGCACGCCACCGAGCGACGGGGCCTGCATGGCCTCGAACTCCTGGCGCTTCGCCCGACGCGACTTACGACCGCGGACCGGCTTGCCACCGGCGCGCCCGAAGGCACCCTGGGTCGCACCGCGACCACCGGCACCACGACGCGGGCCGCCGAAGCCGCCGCCGCCACCACCGGGACGACCCGGAGCACCGGCACCGGCGCCGCCGCCGGCACCACCCGGACGACCGCCACCACCAGGGCGACCACGGCCGCCACCCGGCGCCGGGCGGTCACCCGGACGCGGCATGGACGTCTTGCCCGGCATCATGCCGGGGTTCGGGCGCGGGCCACCGGTGCCACCGGGACGGGGCGCCGAGGGACGCGGGCCACCGGGACGGGGACCGCCCGGACGCTCGCCGGACGACTCGCCGCCGCGCTCGGGGCGCTGCCCCGGACGGGGCATGCCCTGGCTCGTCGCGAAGGGGTTGTTGCCCGGACGCGGGTTACCGCCACCGGGACGGTCGCCGGCGCCGGGCGCCGGACGGCCACCACGGCCGCCACCGCCACCGGGACGGGGCATGCCCTGGCTGGTCGCGAAGGGGTTGTTGCCCGGACGCGGGTTACCGCCGCCCGGACGGCCACCACGGCCGCCGTCACGACCGCCGTCGCGGCCGCCGCCGTCACGACCACCCGGACGCGCGCCGGAGGGCGCGGCGGCCGGCTTCGGGGCGCCGGGCTTGGGGGCCGCGGCAGCCGGACGGGGTGCGCCGGGCTTGGGAGCCGAACCGGCGGGCTTGGCGGACGCCGCAGGCGCCGCCGGGGTCTCTGCGGCCGCCGGCGCCGGGGCGGGAGCCTCCGGTGCGGGGGCCGGGGCCGGGGCGGGCGCAGGCGCGGGTGCCTCGGACTTGGGGGCCGGAGCCGGAGCCGGGGCGGGGGTCGCCTCGGCGGGCTTCCGGGCCGCGGGCTTCGCGGCCGGCTTTGGCGCAGGCTTCGCCGCTACGCCCTTGTCGGACGCGCCGGCGGCGCCACCGACGGGGAACTTGTCGCGCATCGCTCGCTCGACGGGGGCCTCGAGGGTCGAGGAGGCCGAGCGGACGAACTCGCCCGCGGCCTTCAGCTCGCCCATCAGGGTCTTGCTCTCCACTCCGAGCTGCTTAGCAAGCTCGTGAACGCGGATCTTCGCCACATCTCTCCTGTCTCGGTCCATCCCGGGACAGGGAGGACCACCGTTAGTACTGCGTACTCATCGCTGGGGACTCATCGGGTGCCCATCGGCTTCAAACCCGCTTCCTTGTCGACGAACTTCATGATTCGGCCGGGCGCTCTGTCGCGCCCGGTCGGAACGGTCTTGCGGTCGGCACCCTCACCGGCCGAGGTGTGCTCGCACCCCGCCGAGGTCGAGGGGACCGTCGGTGCGCAGTGCGCGGGGGACGGCCCTGCGGCGCTCGGCGAGCTCCAGGCACTGCGGCTCTGGGTGAACCCAGGCGCCGCGACCCGGCAGACAGGCACGGACGTCGACGACGATGCGTCGTGGCTCTGCCACATCGGCATCATGCATCGCGGAGTCCAGCACCAGACGCAGGAGTGCAGACCGCTGGTCGCGCCCCCGGCACCCGACACACGTACGCACCGGGCCCGTGACGGGGGGTGCGGGGTGTGTCGAAAGACGGGCGCGTGGCCCAGACTCGGACAGTCTACCGCGCCGTCCCACCGGGCGTTACCGACCGCTCGGTGCGTCGGCGGCGGCGCCACCTGCGTCGGCGTCGGCCGCCTCGTCCGAGCGAATGTCGATCCGCCAGCCCGTCAGCTTCGCGGCCAGCCGGGCGTTCTGCCCTTCCTTGCCGATCGCGAGGGACAGCTGGTAGTCGGGGACGATCGCCCGTGCAGCACGCGCGTCGGCGTCCACCACTGTGACTGACGACACACGAGCCGGGGACAGCGCGCTCGCCACGAAGGAGGCGGGGTCGTCGCTGTGGTCGACGATGTCGATCTTCTCGCCGTGCAGCTCGGCCATCACGGCACGCACTCGCGCGCCCATCGGGCCGATGCAGGCACCCTTGGCGTTCAGCCCGGACACCCGGGACCGGACGGCCATCTTGGTGCGGTGCCCCGCCTCACGGGCGATGGCGGTGATCTCCACCGAGCCGTCCGCGATCTCCGGGACCTCCAGCTCGAAGAGCTTCCGCACCAGGTTCGGGTGCGTACGGCTCAACGTGATCTGGGGGCCCTTCATTCCGCGGCTGACCTCGACCACGTAGGCGCGCAGGCGCTCGCCGTGCACGTACTCCTCGGTGGGCACCTGCTCGTGCGGCGGCAGCACGGCCTCGGTGCCGCCCACGTCCACGAGCACCATGCGCGGGTCGCGGCCCTGCTGGATGACGCCGGCCAGGACCTCGCCCTCCTTGCCGCGGAAGGTGCCGAGCACCTGGTCGTCCTCGGCGTCCCGCAGACGCTGCACGATCACCTGGCGGGCCGTCGCGGTGGCGATACGGCCGAAGTCCTGGGGCGTGTCGTCGAACTCGGGGCCGAGCTCCACGGCGGGGCGGGCGTCCGGGTCCTCGGGGTCCGCCTCGACGGGCAGCTCCTCGCGCGCCCACACCGTCACGTGGCCCGACGCGCGGTCCACCTCGACGCGGGCCCGGTTGTAGGCGTCCGGGGTGCGGTGGTAGGCCGAGAGGAGGGCCTGCTCGATGGCCGCGACGAGGACGTCCAGGCTGAGGTCCCTCTCGCGCTCCAGCATCCGGAGCGTGGTCATGTCGATGTCCATGTCAGCCTTCCTCGTTGCGGCCGGGGCGAGACCCGGTCGGGTTGTCCTTACCAGCACCGTCCGAGTCCTCGTCGGTGTCTTCACCTGCACTCTCGCCCAGTTCCGAATCCTCGGCATCCTGGGCGTCCTCGAGCCGTCGGAGCTCGACCTCGACCTTGCCCCGCGTGACGTCCGCGACGGGGATCCGCCGGTCGTCGTCGAGCACCAGGACGGCGCCGTCGGCGTCGTCGAGCACGTCGGTCAGCCGGCCCTCGGCGCGGCTGCCGTCGGTGAGCTTGAGCGTGACCATACGGGTCCGGGCACGCTTGAAGTGACGCAGCTCGGTCAGCGGCCGGGACGTGCCCGGCGTGGAGATCTCGAGCGTGTAGGCACCGGCGACGACGTCGTCCGTGTCCAGCGCCGCGGAGATCGCGCGCGACACGTCGCCCAGCACGTCGGAGTCCAGGCTGCCGACCGCGTCGTCCGGCAGGTCCACCGTGACGCGGACCACGGACTTGCTGCCCGCCCGCGTGGCGCTGACCTCCTCGAGGTAGAGCCCGGCGGCCTCGACCACCGGCCCCACCACCCCGCGGACCGCATCCGCCTGCTGTGTCATCGACTGCCTCCCGTCGGCTCCCCCATGCGCGGGGGCACGGTTCGAGCCGGAACGGTTCGACCGATGTGCTGTTGTTGTCTGCGTCAAGCCTAACGAAGCCTCCGACCTCGGCACTTCGCGAAGAACGTGATGTCCGTGACCCGACCGCAATCGGCCGGGCAACGAACGGGGTTCCAGAACGTGACATCATCGGCGACGATGAACGCCTCGAACCGCACGGCCCGTACCCGACGCCGGTCAGGTCTGACCGCGCTGGCCCTGACCTGCGCGATCATTCTCTCAGGTTGCGGGCTGCGGCTCGAGACACCGCCGCCGACAGAGCCGGTGCCGGACGCCGCGGAGGTCCTGCGGCGCACCGCGGTGGCCGACGCGCTGCTCGTGGCCGACCAGGCCACCGCCGCGGCCGAGACCGACGGGATCGAGCCGGCGATCGAGTCGGAGCTGACCGAGATCGCCGAGTCGGCGACGGTCCAGGCGGAACAGCTCGGCGGCGAGTACGACTCCGGCCTCGGGGACATCGTGTCCGAGGGCTCCGGCGCGTCCCCCTCGGCACACGTCCAGGAGCAGACGCCGCGGGCCGTCGTCGCCTCCCTGCGCGACGCCGCCACCCGCACCCGGGCCGCCGCCGACCAGGCCCAGTCCGGACCGCTGGGCCGGCTGCTCGCCTCGATCTCGACATCGCAGACGCAGCAGGCGCGCGAGCTCGCGCAGCTCACCGACGTCAAGGGCCCGGCGCTGCCCTCCACGCAGATCCCCGAGCCCGCCGACCCCGCCCCGCAGCCCAGCGAGGGCGACGAGGACGCCGCGACCCAGGCGGCGGCCGCGAGCGAGGCTCCGGTCGCCCCGACCGGGCTGTCCGCCGAGGACCTGAGCGCCCTGATCCTGGCCGAGGACACCGCGGGCTACGCGCTCGAGGTACGCGCCGCGCAGTCCAGCGGCGACACCCGCACCAGGGCGCACGACCGCGCGGAGCTGCACCGCGCGCGGGCGCAGGCCTGGGCGCTGGTCGCCGGTGTCGACGGGACCGACCAGGACCCCCGCCGCGTCGCGTACGACGTCCCCGGTTCGGAGACGCCGACGACGGACCTGGCCCGCGACCTGGAGACCGGCCTGGCGCAGGACTACGCCACGCTGGTCGGCCTCGCCGAGCCGGGCACCCGCGCCGTACTGGTCGCGCTGCTGACCGACTCCACGCTGTCCGCCGCCCGCTGGGGCGCCCCGGCGGTCCCGTTCCCGGGGCTGCCGGAACAGGCCTGACGGCCGACCCCGCGTCGGGACGCACCGGGCCGGCCCCGCGGAGGGGCCGGCCCGGTGGAGCAACTCAGGCGAGGAGCGCCGCGACCTTCCCGGACACGGCGTCCACGATCCCGTCGACCGGGTACTGCTCCGCCTCGCCCGCGCGCGGCCGGACCTCGACCACGCCGTCGGCCAGGGCCTTGCCAACCGTGACCACGAGCGGGGCGCCGAGCAGCTCGGCATCCTTGAACTTCACGCCCGGCGACGTCTTGCCGGCCCGGTCGTCGTAGAGCACCTCGACGCCACGGGCGGCGAGCTCCTCGGCGATCTTCTCGGCCGCCTCGAACACCGCGGCGTCCTTGCCCGCGGCGACCACGTGCACGTGCACCGGCGCGACGTGCGCCGGCCAGGCCAGGCCGCGCTCGTCGTGGTTGGCCTCGGCCAGCGCGGCCAGGGCACGCGTGACGCCGACGCCGTACGAGCCCATGGTCACCACGGCCTGCTTGCCGTTCTCGTCGAGCACGACGAGGCCCAGGGCCTCGGCGTACTTGCGGCCGAGCTGGAAGATGTGGCCCATCTCGATGCCGCGCGCGAGATCCAGGGGGCCGGAGCCGTCGGGGGCCGGGTCACCGGCGCGCACCTCGGCGGCCTCGACGGTGCCGTCGGCGGTGAAGTCCCGGCCGGCCACTAGGTCGAAGACATGCTTGCCGGGCGCGTTGGCGCCCGTGATCCAGCGGGTGCCGGGCACCACGCGCGGGTCCAGGAGGTAGCGGATGGCGGGGACCTTCTCGCCGTCCTCGCCCTCGACCTGCTCGCCCTGGGGACCGAGCGCCTGCGGCCCGATGTAGCCCTTGACCAGCTGGGGGAACTTCTTGAAGTCCTCCTCGGTGGCGGCCTCGGGCTCGGCCGGCGTCAGCGCCGCCTCGATGCGCTTGAGGTCGACCTCGCGGTCGCCGGGCAGGCCGACGACGACGAGCTCGCGGGTACCGTCGGGCTGGACCAGCGCGAGCACCACGTTCTTCAGGGTGTCGGCGGCGGTCCAGGCCCGGTCGGGCCGGGGGAACTTCGCGTTCGCGACGTCGACCAGCGTGGCGATCGTCGGGGTGTCGGGCGTGTCCTCGACGTGGGCCGCGGGGGCGTCGTCGTACGGGACCGCGTCGGGGACGGGCGTGACCACGGCCTCGACGTTGGCGGCGTAGCCGCCGGGCGAGCGCACGAAGGTGTCCTCGCCGATGGGCGAGGGCGAGAGGAACTCCTCGGAGCGGGAGCCGCCCATGGCGCCCGACATCGCGGAGACGATCACGTAGTCCAGGCCGAGGCGCGTGAAGATCTTCTCGTACGCCTCGCGGTGCTTCTGGTAGCTGACGTCCAGGCCCTCGTCCTTGACGTCGAACGAGTACGAGTCCTTCATGATGAACTCGCGCCCGCGGATCAGGCCGGCGCGGGGGCGCGCCTCGTCGCGGTACTTGGTCTGGATCTGGAACAGCGTGACCGGCAGGTCCTTGTACGACGAGTACAGGTCCTTGACCAGGAGCGCGAACATCTCCTCGTGCGTGGGCGCGAGCAGGTAGTCGGCGTCCTTGCGGTCCTTGAGCCGGAACAGGCCGGCGCCGTACTCCTCCCAGCGGCCCGTCGCCTCGTAGGGCTCCCGCGGCAGCAGCGCCGGGAAGTGCACCTCCTGGCCGCCGATCGCGACCATCTCCTCGCGGACGATCGCCTCGATCTTGGCCAGCACCCGCAGACCGAGCGGCAGCCACGAGTAGATGCCCGGGGCGGCCCGGCGGATGTACCCGGCCCGCACGAGGAGCTTGTGGCTGGCGACCTCGGCCTCGGCCGGGTCCTCGCGCAGGGTACGGACGAAGAGGGACGACATGCGCAGCACGTCGCCCTGAGTGAGGCGTGCGGAAGACATGGGGCACAGCCTATCCGCGCGAGACGCTGCGGCTCGCCTGGAATTAGCAGTGCTTACCTTGCCGTGTCCCGGGAAGTTGCGGAGGATGAGGCCATGCCGGAGCTGCCCGAGGTCGCCGCGCTCGCCGACTTCCTGCGCGCGCGGACCGCGGGACGCACGGTCAGCGCGGTGGAGGTGGGCTCGATCGCGGCGCTCAAGACGTTCGACCCGCAGCCCGCCGCGCTCGCCGGCGGCCGGGTCGTGGACGTCGCCCGGCACGGCAAGTGGCTGGACCTGGTGGTCTCCCCCGGGCCGTCCGGCGGTGACCCCGGGGCCGACGGCGCCCCGCTGCACCTGGTCTTCCATCTCTCGCGCGGCGGCTGGGTGCGCTGGTCGGACGCCCTGCCCACCAAACCGGTCCGGCCGTCGCTGGGCGGTTCCAGCCGGGGCGCCGTCCTCGCGCTGCGCGTGCGGCTGGACGACGGCTCGGGCTTCGACCTGACCGAGGCGGGCACCCGCAAGCGGCTCGCGGTGCACGTGGTCCGCGACCCGGCCGAGATCGAGATGGTCGCCTCCCTGGGGGTGGAGCCGCTCGACCCCGCGTTCACGACCGAGGTGCTGGCCGGGCTGCTGTCCGCGAAGAACCAGCAGGTCAAGGGCCTGCTGCGGGACCAGCGCGCCATCGCGGGCATCGGCAACGCCTACAGCGACGAGATCCTGCTCGTGGGCCGGTTCAGCCCGTACAAGCTGACGGGCTCGTTCACGCCCGAGGAGACCGCCCGGCTGCACACCGCGATCGGTGACGTGCTCACGGAGGCGATCGCGGCGGCGTCGGGCAAGCCGGCCAAGGAGCTCAAGGACGCGAAGCGCGCGGGGATGCGGGTGCACGGCCGGACCGGTCAGCCCTGCCCGGGATGGGACGGGACGCCGTGCGGCGACGTCGTGCACGAGGTGTCGTTCGCCGACCGGTCGATGCAGTACTGCCCGACGTGCCAGACGGGCGGCAAGCCGCTGGCGGACCGCCGGATGTCCAAGCTGCTGCGCTGACCGGGCCGCCGGGCGTCAGAACAGGACCGTCGCGAACGTGCCGACCTGTTCGAAGCCCACGCGCCGGTAGGCCGCCACGGCACGCTCGTTGTAGGCGTTCACGTAGAGCGACACGATCGGCGCGATGGTGGCGCGGGTCGCGTCGACCACCGCGGCCATGCCGGACTCGGACCAGCCGCGGCCGCGGAACGCCGGCTCGACCCAGACGCCCTGCACCTGGGCGACCCCGCCGGCCACGGCGCCGAGCTCGGCCTTGAAACCGACGGCGGGCCGCCCGTCGCCGTCGGGCACGAGGCGGACGAACGAGCGCCCCTCGGTGATGAGCGAGCGCACCCGCTCCGCGTAGGCGGAGCCGCCCGAGGCGATCGGCGAGTAGCCGACCTCCTCGGTGAACATGCGCACGCAGGCGGGCAGCACGAGGTCCAGCTCGGCCGGCACGGAACGGCGGACCGTGGGCTCGGCCGGCACGGAGGGCGCGCTGCCGATGGCCATCGACGGCTGGTCGGCGCGTACGTCGCGCGCCGGGGGCCAGTGCGGGGACAGCCGCTCCCACAGCCCGAGCGCCGCCCGCTGCTCCCCCACGATCGACGACGACCGCCGCCCGTAGAGACGGGCGACGGTCGTGAAGGCGGCGATCGCCTCGGCGCGGCGGGCGAGGTCGGTGATCGGGACCACGGGCACCAGGTTGGCGCCGGACCAGCAGACCGCCTCCAGCGGGCCGACGGCGGGGAACCCCCAGGCCTGGCCCGCGGCGGCGCCGAACCCGGAGCGGAGCGCGATCTCCAGCCGGGCCGTGGCGAGCACCGAGGCGACGGGATCCAGGGCACAGACGGCGAGCGCCTGCGGCAGGTCGTTCCGGGTCAGCGCCCGGGCGACCACCTCGCCGTCGCCGTCCGCGCGAATGTCCTGTTCGCCCGGTTCGTGCGGCCCGTCAGGGCGCGCCCCGGCCGGAACCGGGGTGCGCCACCGAGACATGCCTTGCTCCGTTCGAGTCTGACCCTTCAGTATCGCCCGAGCCCTGGGATCCGACGCGGCTCAGCCGACCGAGACGACCGGCGAACCGGCCTGTGCCTCATTCTCCGGCGTGGGCATCTCATCCGCGAGACGCATCGCCTCTTCGATGAGGGTCTCGACGATCATCGCCTCGGGGACGGTCTTGATGACCTCGCCCTTGACGAAGATCTGGCCCTTGCCGTTACCGGACGCGACGCCGAGGTCGGCCTCGCGGGCCTCGCCCGGGCCGTTGACGACGCAGCCCATGACGGCGACGCGCAGCGGGACGGTCATGCCCTCGAGGCCGGCGGTGACCTTCTCGGCGAGCGTGTACACGTCCACCTGGGCGCGGCCGCACGACGGGCAGGAGACGATCTCGAGCTTGCGCGGGCGCAGGTTGAGCGCCTGCAGGATCTGGTTGCCGACCTTGACCTCCTCGACCGGCGGGGCCGAGAGGGAGACGCGGATCGTGTCGCCGATGCCCTTGCTGAGCAGGGCGCCGAACGCGGTGGCCGACTTGATGGTGCCCTGGAACGCGGGGCCGGCCTCGGTGACACCGAGGTGCAGGGGCCAGTCGCCGCGCTCGGAGAGCAGCTCATAGGCGCGCACCATGACCACGGGGTCGTTGTGCTTGACCGAGATCTTGAAGTCGTGGAAGTCGTGCTCCTCGAAGAGGCTGGCCTCCCACACGGCGGACTCCACGAGGGCCTCCGGGGTGGCCTTTCCGTACTTCTCGAGGATGCGCTTGTCGAGCGAGCCCGCGTTGACGCCGATGCGGATCGAGATGCCGGCGTCCTTCGCGGCCTGCGCGATCTGCTTGACCTGGTCGTCGAACTTGCGGATGTTGCCCGGGTTCACGCGGACGGCGGCACAGCCGGCGTCGATCGCCTGGAAGACGTACTTGGGCTGGAAGTGGATGTCCGCGATCACGGGGATCTGGGACTTCTTCGCGATGATCGGCAGCGCCTCGGCGTCGTCGGAGGTCGGGACGGCGACGCGCACGATGTCGCAGCCTGCCGTGGTGAGCTCCGCGATCTGCTGGAGGGTCGCGTTGATGTCGGTGGTGGGCGTGGTGGTCATCGACTGCACGCTGATGGGTGCGTCACCGCCCACCTCGACCTTGCCGACCTTGATCTTGCGGGTCTTGCGGCGAGGGGCGAGGACCGGCGGGGGTGCTGCTGGCATGCCGAGGCTGATTGCGGTCACGAACTCAAGTATCCACTCTTCGGAAGGGTCAAAACGTACTTCGTGCCCGGCGTCACGTGATTCGCACGGGATCCACCAGGTCCGCCACGATGAGCACGCCGCCCACCCCGAGCAGGACGAGGAAGACCACGTACGCCACGGGCGTCATGCGGGCGACGTCGGCCGGGCCGGGCAGGACCGCCGCTCCGCGCACCCGGGCGACCGTGCGCTTGCCGCCCTCGTAGAGGGCGTTGACCAGGTGCCCGCCGTCGAGCGGCAGCAACGGGATGAGGTTGAAGACGAACAGCGCGATGTTCAGGCTGGCGAGCAGGCTCAGGTAGATCATCACGCGGTCGAGGATCGCCTCGTCCAGCGCCATGATCTGGCCGCTGATGCGCGCGACGCCCACCATGGACTGCACCGAGTCCTGCGAGCGCTCCTCGGCGGTGAAGGCCTGGGTGGCGGCGTCGGCCACGCGGACCGGGAGGGTGGCCACCATGGTCGCCGTCTGCCACGTCATGTTGCCCACCTCGGGCAGCACGCGGGACAGCGGCTGGGGCTCGCGGACCTGGAGCGGGGAGAAGCCCACGAACCCGCCCGGCTCGGTGAGCGGCTCGCCGTCGGCCCCCAGGACCGCGGCACCCTGCTCGTCGACGACGGGGCGCTCGGTCTCGGCGGGGGTGACCTCGAGCGTGACGCGCTCGCCGTCGCGGAGCACCACGACGTCGGACTCGCGCCCCGCGGAGTCGTTGATGAGGCCGACCAGCTGCTGCCAACCGGTCACCTCGGTGCCGCCGAACGAGACCACCTCGTCGCCGGGCTGGAGCCCGGCCGCGGCGGCCGGCGCGGCGGGCCGGCCCTCGCAGTCGTCGCCGGCGGCGCCGGACGTCGCGGAGGCCGGGACGCACTCGGAGAGCTGCGCGACCGTGGTCGAGACGGCGGGCAGGCCGTAGCCGATCAGGATGATCGCCATGAGGAACGTGGCGATCACGAGGTTCATGAAGGGCCCGCCGAACATGACCACGAGCTTCTTGGGCGTCGAGAGGTTGTAGAAGGCGCGGTGCTCCTCACCGGGCCGCACCTCCGCGACCGACGCGTCGCGCGCGTCCGCCACGAGCTCGTTCCAGAAGCCCTTCTTGCGCGGCGTGCCCTCAGGGGCGGGCGGCATCATGCCGACCAGGCGCACGAAACCGCCGAGCGGGATGGCCTTGACGCCGTACTCCGTCTCGCCCTTGGTGCGCGACCAGAGGGTGGGGCCGAAACCCACCATGTACTGGCTCACGCGGACGCCGAACTTCTTGGCCGGGATCATGTGCCCCAGCTCGTGCAGACCGACGGAGACGAGGACGCCGACCAGCAGGACGAGCACACCAACGATGTGCGGAACGATGCTCACGGGACCGAGACTACGACACCTGGCTGACAGCCCGGCGGGGCGCGCACGGCTCCCCCCGGTACGGCCACCCGACGTTCACCTGGCGCCGAGAACATGGTCATTCCTTGAAACACCGGTTACTGATCATTAACCTGACGACATGTCGGTTTCGTCTGTCCCTGGGTTCCGGGAGCTGCACGCGCACGGCCCGGCCTCTCTCACGGAGAGCCTGACCTCGATCTTCCAGACCGAGGCCTGGTCCGCCGCGGACGGCGACTCCCGCGTGGCCCGGCAGCTGCGCGAGATCGGCGTGGACGTCAACGAGATCTGGGCCGCCTCGCGCTGGAACATGGGCGACGACGGCGACGCGCCGAACCGCCGCCACCCCGTGCCCGGCGACCTGCGCGGCCCGCAGACCGCCGCCGCCCTGAGAGCGGTGACCGGCCGGCCGCGGGCCGCCGCGCTGCTGGGCGTGTACCTGTGGTCGCAGGCCGGCGACGCGCTGCAGTACACGTTCCGGCACGGCCGCATCATCGTGCCGCTGCGGGCCTTCGTCGAGACCTGGGAGACGTGCCGCGACGACGCGCCCGACGACGTCTGCCGGGCCGAGGGCGACGCCGTCGCCGTGCTGCTGCGCACCCTCATCACGCAGATGCACACGGCGGCCGCGCGCAGCGCGGGCGACCTCGACCGCGTGGCGGACGCCGCCGGCCGCGCCGGTGAGCGGTGCGGTGAGCTGCTGACGGCGGCGCGGGCGATCCCCGACCCGACGTCGCCGTTCCGGCGCGCGCTGGTGCCGCAGGCCGTGACCCGCATCCGCTACTTCCGCGCGCTGGCCGAGGCGGCCCGGGCTGCGTCCGAGGCGATGGCGGGCGAGCCGGCGCGGCTCGGCCCCGCGCTCGCCGGCCTGCGCGCCGCCGAGACGGACCGGCACCTGAACTACATCCTGGCCAGCGAGCTGCGCTCCTACCGGATGCACCTGGCGGAGCTGCACCGCAACCTCGACTCGACCTGGCTCACGCTCGACCGGCTGCGGACGGTCTACATCTACCCGTTCGGGCTGCGCGACGTGCGGCCGGCCGCCGCGGTCACGGCGATCCGGCGGCTCGCGCACCGCGACGAGCGCCCCGAGCTGCTCGGCGTCCAGGCCTTCGCCGTGCGCGGCCGCCTCAAGATGGACGACGTCTGGGCGAGCGTGGACCGGGCGGCGCGCCCCTACGGCGGCGCGTCGCTGTCGATGCCGAACGTGCGCCTGGAGCAGCCGGACGGGACGTTCATCGCCGAGCTGTCCTGCGACGTGCGGTTCACCGAGTTCGGCAACCACTACGTACGGTTCCGCTACTCGTCGCGCGACCAGTCGCCGCAGCAGGTCCGCGACGCGCGGTTCCGGCTGTCCAACCTGCACGCCGACATCCGGGTGCGGTGGATCGCGCTGGACGGCTCGCCCGTCGACGTCGACCCGGGTGGCGCCCTGCCGCCGGAACGCCTCTTCGACCTGGCCGACCTGCTCCAGCGCGCGACGGCGGACCTGGTCCGCGAGGGCACCGAGATCGCCCAGGGACGAGCGCACGTGGTCACCACCGTCTACGAGGCCAGCCGGGGCCGCGGCCCGGCGGCACCCCCGGAACGGCGCACGCCGGTCTCCATGGGGGACGAGATGCTGGCCGCGTTCGGCTCGCAGGTGCTGCTGCAGCCCGTGTCGTACGGCACGGCCACCCTGTGCGACTGGACGCTGCCCCAGCGCAACCCCGTGCTGCTGGAGGGGGTGCGGCACCTGGGCGACGTCGTGGCCGTGGCCACCAACTCGACGACCGTGGCGCTGGTCGGCACGGCGCACTTCAAGATCTCCCAGTACGGGTCGCTCGCCGAGTTCGTGGCCAGCCTCAACGGGCTGTTCAGCGCCTGGAACGCCACGCTGGCCGACCACCTGCGCACCGTCGCGGCCATGCTCGTCGACCATGACGTGAACAACGGTGCCGACCTGGCCGACCGCAAGGAGGGCCTCACCCGCGAGCAGCTGCGGCTGCACGAGTTCGCGTCCGAGGTGCGCACCACGCTGACCACCATCACCTCCCCCACGTTCCTCGCGTCCGCGCTCGAGTCGCGCATGCTCAACCAGCTGCTGCACGCCTCGCGGTTCGAGCAGCAGGCGGCGGGGGTCACCGAACGGCTGCGCGAGCTGCTCCAGGAGCCCATCGCGGCGCGCCTCGCCGCGCTCGAACGCCTGCACAACGACCGCGAGCGGGCCGCCGAGGCGCGGCGCGAGCGCTCCCGCCGTCGGCTGATGGACGGGACGCTGTCGGCCATCACGGTGTTCGCCGGTGTCTATGCCCTGATCGGCACGGTCCAGGTGGCGCTGGACGCGTCGCTGATCGGCCCGCTCCAGGCGGTCACGGCCACCGCTCTGGTCACCGTGGGTGCGCTGGTGACGGGCTGGGCGGTCTTCAGCTGGACGAGCCGGCGCTAGCCCCTCCCCCTCCGTATCAGACGTACAGGTCCCCCGGGTGACCTGTACGTCTGACACGTAGCCTGGTCGGGTCGCCGCTCCACGACGGGGGATCACGATGACCGGAAGCTCTGTGTCCGTGCCCGGGGACGTGCCCAGGGATGCACCCGACGGCGCGAACCGCACGCCGCGCGGCACCCCGCGGGGCGACGCCGCCCGGCGCCACCTCTGGGGGCACTTCACGCGGCAGTCCGCCTGGGACGCCGGGGTGCCGACCCTGGTGCGCGGCGAGGGCCACCATGTCTGGGACGCGGCCGGCCGCCGGTACATCGACGGGCTGTCGGGGCTGTTCGTGGTCCAGGCGGGGCACGGCCGCCGGGTGCTCGCCGAGGCGGCGGCGCGGCAGGCGGGCGAGCTCGCCTACTTCCCGCTGTGGTCGTTCGCGCACCCGCCGGCCATCGACCTGGCCGAACGGCTCGCCGACCTGGCCCCGGGCGACCTGAACCGCGTGTTCTTCACGACCGGCGGCTCGGAGGCCGTGGAGACGGCGTTCAAGCTGGCCAAGCAGTACTGGAAGCTGCAGGGCAGACCGGGCAAGCACAAGGTGATCTCCCGGAACATCGCCTACCACGGCACCACGCACGGCGCGCTGTCGGTGACGGGCCTGCCGGGTCTCAAGGCGCCGTTCGAGCCGCTGGTCCCGGGCGCGTTCAAGGTGCCGAACACCGACATCTACCGGGCGTCCGAGGACCTGCGCGACGACCCGAAGGCGTTCGGCCGGTGGGCCGCCGACCAGATCGAGGTGCTCATCGAGACGGAGGGCCCGGACTCGGTGGCCGCCGTCTTCCTGGAGCCGGTGCAGAACGCGGGCGGCTGCTTCCCGCCCCCGCCGGGGTACTTCGAGCGGGTGCGCGAGATCTGCGACCGGCACGACGTGCTGCTGGTCTCCGACGAGGTGATCTGCGCGTTCGGCCGGATCGGCTCGATCTTCGCGTGCGACGACTTCGGCTACGTGCCCGACATGATCACGTGCGCCAAGGGCATGGCGTCGGGCTACTCCCCGATCGGCGCCTGTCTGGTCTCGGACCGGGTGTACGAGCCGTTCGCCCACGGTTCGACGACGTTCGCGCACGGGTACACGTTCGGCGGGCACCCGGTCTCCGCGGCGGTGGCCATGGCGAACCTTGACCTGTTCGACCAGGAGGACCTGACCGGACGGGTCAAGGAGAACGCGCCGGCCTTCCGGTCCACCCTGGAGCGGCTGTACGACCTGCCGATCGTGGGCGACGTGCGCGGCGCCGGGTACTTCTACGCGATCGAGCTCGTCCGGGACAAGGCCACGCGGGAGACGTTCTCGGGCGACGACGCCGAGCGGCTGCTGCGCGGGTTCCTCACCCCGGCGCTGTTCGAGGCCGGCCTGTACTGCCGCGCCGACGACCGCGGGGACCCGGTGGTGCAGCTCGCGCCGCCGCTCACGATCGGGCAGCCGGAGTTCGAGGAGATCGAGCAGATCCTGCGCGGGGTGCTGAGCGAGGCGTGGACGCGGCTCTGACCGGGCGCCGAACGCCGGCGGGTCGGCGGAGCGGCGCAGCAGTGCGCTTCTACCAAGTCATTGGGCCCGGAACGGACGTGTTTTCGGGCGCAATCGCTGGGTAGAAGCGCACATTTGACCGCGGCGCACGGTTCGGCACTGCGGTGGTCACACCGCCGGAGCTCTCACGTCAGACCTTCCGGACGGCGCTCGGTCGCAGGCGCACCGGTCCGGCCCCGCGGGCGACGGCGCCCACGAGGCGGTCGTCGTCGGCTTCGTGGCGCAGCCGGATGTTCCGCAGCCGCGTTCCGGCCGGCACGACGGCGGACGACCCCTTGCCCGAGAGTCTCTTGAGGACAATCACGGTGTCGCCGTCGGCCAGGGGTGTGCCGTCGGCGTCCCGGATCACGGCGGCCCAGTCCTCGATCTCCGGCGTCGGCGCTGCTGTTCGAGCGGTGCCCCCGATGCGGTGGACCTCCCTGTCGCGGCGCGCGGACTCACGGGCCAAGCCGAGCCGGCGCCGGTGCTCAGCCCGGTCGAGCGCAGGCTCCCCCGCCAGGCGGATGACTCGGTTGCTCCGGGGATCGACGTGCGGAACTCGGTCCGGCGTCACGAACACGGTCGTGTATCCGGCACGCAGCTCCGCCGCCTGGGGGCCGTGCTCCATGTAGGCCATGCCGGCGCGCGAGAGCAACCCCAGTGCCAGAGCCACGGCGAAGGGACCGAACGGCACAGGTGCAGAATCCGGATCCTGGCCCCCGATCGCGGCCTGGAACAAGAACACGGCGGCAGTGATGACAAGAAGGACCAGCCCACCGAGGCCTGAGAGCACCGCGACACGTACCACCGCAAGGGCCGACGGCCCAGGGATTCTCCGCGCCCGGATCTCGGGGTTCCAGGTCTTCGTCATCACGACCCCACATCCATCACCGCAAACCGGACAGATGCGCTGAACTCTAACGGCCCGCCCACGAGGTGCGCGTCTACCCAGCCATTACGCCCGGAACTGGCCCGTTTCCGGGCGCAATGACTGGGTAGAAGCGCACTATCGGGCGCAGCCTCGGGCGCAGCCTCGGGCGCAGCCCGGCCGGGTCAGGCCGCCGCGCGCTGTTCCGCCGGGCGGCGGCGCAGGGTCGCCTGCTGGATGGCCGGCGGGTCGTAGGCCATGTCGAGGCGGCTGACGTCGGTGCCGGGCGGGACGATCGCGTCGATCCGGTCGAGGATCTCGTCGCTCAGGCTGACCTCGGCGCCGGCGAGCGCGCTGTCGAGGTGTTCCATGGTGCGCGGCCCGATGATCGCGGAGGTGACACCCGGGTGCGCGATCGCGAACGCCATCGCGAGGTGGTTCAGCGGCAGCCCGGCCTCCTCGGCGACGGGGATGAGCTGCTCGACGACGTCGAGGCGCCGCTCGTCCTGCAGGTGCGCGAACCCGTACTGCGCCCGGTGGGCGTCGCTGGCGCGGCCCTTGCGGTACCTGCCGGTGAGCATGCCCCCGGCCAGCGGGCTCCAGACCAGCGTGCCCATGCCGTACTGCTGGGCCACGGGCAGCACGTCGCGCTCGATGCCGCGGTTCAGGATCGAGTACGGCGGCTGCTCGGTGCGAAACCGCTCCAGGCCGCGCCGCTCGGCGACCCACTGGGCCTGGACGATGTCGGCGGCGGGCATGGTGGACGAGCCGATGGTGCGCACCTTGCCCGAGTTGATCAGGTAGGTCAGCGCCGCCAGCGTGTCCTCGACGTCGGTGTCCGGGTCGGGCCGGTGGATCTGGTACAGGTCGATGTGGTCCGTGCCGAGACGGCGCAGCGAGTTCTCGACCTCGGCGATGATCCAGCGCCGGGAGTTGCCCCGGTGGTTGGGGTCGTCGCTCATGGGCAGATGCACCTTGGTGGCCAGGACGACGTCGTCGCGCCGCCCCTTGAGCGCCTTGCCCACGATCTCCTCGGACTCGCCCCGCGAGTACGCGTCGGCCGTGTCGATGAAGTTGATGCCCGCGTCGAGGGCCTTGTGGATGATCTTGACCGACTCGTCGTGGTCGGGGTTGCCGATCGCACCGAACATCATCGCGCCGAGCGCGTAGGGGCTGACCTTGATGCCGGTCCGGCCGAGGCTGCGGTACTGCATGGGGCCCTCCTGGGGTCGAGAGGTCTGGTGAGCGCACCGGCGATGCCGTAGCCTGGAACTAAGCGGAACGCTCTTCCAGAACTATATGGAAAGACGTTCCGGTTAGCAACGGATCGGGAGAGAAGTGACCCAGCACACAGAGCAGCGGCCGCTGCGCCGCGACGCGCAGCGCAACATCGACGCGCTGCTCGACGCCGCCAAGCAGGTCTTCGGCACGTCCGGCGTGGACGCGCCCGCGAAGGAGATCGCCGACCTCGCGGGCGTCGGCGTCGGCACGCTCTACCGGCACTTCCCCAAGCGGTCCGACCTGGTCAAGGCCGTGTTCCAGGCCGAGGTCGACGCCACCGCCGACGCCGCCCCCGCCCTCGCCGCCGAGCACGATCCGGTCGTCGCGCTGGAGAAGTGGCTCCACCGCTACACCGAGTTCCTCGCGACCAAGCGCGGGCTCGCCTCAGCGCTGCACTCCGGCGACCCAACGTTCGACGCGCTGCCCGCCTACTTCATCGGCCGGCTCGGCCCCGCCGTCGGCTCCCTGCTCGACGCCGCCGCCGCGGCCGGCGCCATCCGCGCCGTCGCCAGCCCGAAGGACCTGCTCTACGCCGTCTCCAAGCTGTCCCTGCCGATGAGCGACGAGGAACCCGACCACGGCCGGCGCATGCTCGACCTGCTCGTCGACGGGCTGCGGTACGGATCGGGCGGGCGCCCGTGACGGCAGCCGGCTTCAGCAGCAGCGAGGACGCCCGGGACTACGGCCGCGGCCTGCTGGTCGGCCGCGCCGTCCGGCTGCGCCCCCTGGCCGAGGACGACCTGCCGCACCTGGACCGGTGGTGGCGGGAGACCGAGTGGCAGCCGCTGCAGCAGCCCACCGTCCGGCCCCGGCCGGTCGGGACCGCCGCAGACCTGTTCCGTGCGTGGAGCGCCAACACCGACCCCGGCGCCGTCGGCCTGAGCGTCGAGACCCTCGAGGACCCGCACCTCGTCGGGCACGTGACCGTCTACGGGGCAAGCCTGCCGCAGCGCACCGGCACCCTCGGCATCATCCTCGGGCCCGAGCACACCGGGCACGGCTACGGGCCGGACGCCGTCCGTGTCCTGCTCCGCCACGCCTTCCAGGAGATGAACCTGCACCGCGTCGAGCTGAGCGTCTGGGCCTTCAACACCGACGCGCGGCGCGCCTACGAGCGGTGCGGCTTCGTCGTGGAGGGCCGACGGCGGGAGGCCGTGTTCCACGCCGGCCGGTACCACGACGACGTCGTCATGGGCATCCTCGCGAGCGAGTGGAGCGCGACCGGGCCGAGCTAGCACCCCACCCACCGAGACGGTTCCGTGCGGACGCCGTGCGCGACTAGGGTGGGCCCACTTGGCGCGGGGCGCCGGGCACCTGCCCGGCTGAGATGCACCCGTGGAACCTGATCTAGGTAGTGCTAGCGAAGGGAACGCCTCATGGGCTCCGTCCTGCCCGACGCCGTCGCGTCGGTCGTCACCGCGGTGCGCGACACCGCCCCCCTGGTGCACTGCGTGACCAACGTCGTGGTCACCAACTTCACCGCGAACGTGCTGCTCGCCGCCGGCGCGGCACCGGCCATGGTCGCCGACCCCGAGGAGGCGCCGGTCATGGCCGGCGTCGCCGGCGGGCTGCTGATCAACCTCGGCACCGTCGAGGGCGGCCAGGCCGACGGCATGCGCGCCGCCGTCGACGGCGCCACCGCCGCCGGCGTGCCCTGGGTGCTCGACCCCGTGGCCATCGGCGCGCTGCCGCTGCGCACCCGGCTCGCCGCCGAGCTGTTCGCCCGCGGCCCCGCCGTCGTCCGCGGCAACGCGTCCGAGATCCAGGCGCTCGCGGGCGGGGCCGGCGGCCGCGGTGTCGACTCCCTGGACACGCCCGACGGCGTGCGGGACGTCGCGCTCGGCCTGGCGCGGTCCTCCGGCGCCGTGATCGCCGTGAGCGGCGCGTCCGACCTGATCACCGACGGTGAGCGGGTCGTGCGCGTCCAGGCGGGCAGGGCGCTCATGACACGCGTGACCGGGGTCGGGTGCTCGCTCGGCGCGCTGGTCGCGGCGTGCGCCGCCGTCACCGAGGACCGGCTGCTCGCCGCGGCGGCCGCGACGGCCTGGCTCTGCGTCGCCGCGGACCGCACGACGTCGGCCACGCCCGGCAGCTTCGCCGTCGAGCTGGTGGACCGCGTGTTCGACGTGGACGCCGAGGCGGTCGGGTTCGGCGCGGGGCTGGTGAACGAGTCCTTCCCGGCCGCGGGCGCGGCCGCGCGGGTCGGCGCGTGAGCGCCCGGATCCGCCTCGACCCGTCCGTCTACCTCGTCACCGACACCCAGCAGTGCGGCGGCCCCGCCGGGGTCGTCGCCACGGTGGGTGCGGCGGTCGACGGCGGCGTCACCGCCGTCCAGCTCCGCGACCCGGGGGCGAGCACGCGCGAGCTCGTGGACCTCGGCCACGCCCTGGTCGCGCTGCTCCGGCCCCTCGGGGTGCCGCTGATCGTCGACGACCGGGTCGACGTCGCGCTCGCGGTCGACGCCGACGGCGCCCACGTGGGCCAGCACGACCTGGACCCCCTCTCCGCGCGCAGGCTCCTGGGCCCGGACCGGCACCTCGGGCTGAGCGTGAGCACGCCGGAGGAGGCGCGGGCGGTCGCGGACCTGCCGGCCGGCACGGTGGACCTGCTGGGCGTCGGGCCCGTGCGGCCCACCCTGACCAAGGCCGACGCCCGTACGGCGATCGGCTTCGCCCGGCTCGGCGTCGTCACGGCCGCCTCGCCGCTCCCCTGCGTGGCGATCGGCGGGCTGCGGGCCGCCGACGTCGCCGCGCTGCACGGGGCGGGGGCGGCCGGGAGCGCCGTGGTGTCCGCCGTCTGCGGCCGGCCAGACCCGGCCGCCGCGGCACGGGAGATCGCCCGGGCGTGGGCCGCGGTTCGCGGCGGCCCGGACCCGGGCGGCGAACCGACGACCGGACGCGTGCCGACCGGCCGGCCCGGCGTGACGGCGGGACCCGCCGCATGACCGCGCCGCACGCCGCGCCGTCCGCGGCAGCACGCACCCGCCTCGCAGCCGACGTCGGACCGCGCACCCGGCCGCCTGGGCACCCCGTCGTGGCGCTGACGATCGCCGGGTCGGACCCGTCCGGCGGCGCCGGGATCCAGGCCGACCTGAAGACCTTCGCGGCGCTCGGCGGCTACGGCTGCGCGGTGCTCACGGGGCTGACGGCGCAGTCGACGACCGGGGTGACGCGGGTGCACCCGGTACCCGCCGACATGGTGCGCGCGCAGCTCGACACGCTGTTCGCCGACGTCGCCGTGGACACGATCAAGATCGGCATGACGACGGACGCCGCCGTCGCGCGGGCGGTCGCCGCCGTCCTGCGCGACCTGCGGGCCGCCGGGCGGGCGCCGTTCGTGGTGCTCGACCCGGTGATGGTCGCGACGTCGGGCGACCGGCTGCTCGCGCCCGACGCCGAGGCGGTGCTCCGGGACGAGCTGCTCCCCCTGGCCGACCTCGTCACGCCCAACCTGCCCGAGGCCGCCGTTCTGCTCGGCGTCGAACCGGCCCGCGACGGCCGTGCGACGGCGGACCAGGCTCGGGCGCTGAGTGCGCTCGGGGCGGGGTACGCGCTGGTCAAGGGCGGGCACCTCGACTCGGCGGAGTCGGTCGACCACCTCGCGGGGCCCGGCGGGAACGACGTCGTCGCCCTGGCCGCGCCCCGCGTGCCGACCCGGAACACCCACGGCACGGGCTGCACGCTGAGCTCGGCCTGCGCCGTCCTGCGGCCGGTGCACGACGGCTGGGAGCCCGCGGTCCGGGCCGCAAAGGAGTACCTGACCGGGGCGCTCCGCGCCGCGGACGACCTCGTCGTCGGCGGCACCGGGACGGCGTCGGGCCCGTGGCAGGGCCACGGCCCGGTCGACCACGCCCACGCGACCCGCCGAACCTGACCGATCGGCCCCAGCGGGACCGCCCCGGCATCAGACCGACTTCAGGATCTCCGCCGCCCGGGCGCGGGCCCAGGCGTCGGCCTCCAGGACGCCGTCGACCGATCCCGCGTCGCCCGCCCCCGTGGTCGCGTGCGCCCCGACGACGGCGGCCACGGTGTCCACGATGTCCAGGAACCCGATCGTCCCGTCGTGGAACGCGTCCACGCACACCTCGTTCGCGGCGTTGTAGACCGCGGGATGGGTGCCGCCGGCCTCGCCGACCTGGCGCGCCAGCCGCACGGCGGGGAACGCGTCGTCGTCCAGGGGCAGGAACTCCCAGCTCGCGGCGCGCGTCCAGTCGATGCCGACGTCGACGTCGGGCAGCCGGTCCGGCCAGGACAGGCCGAGCGCGATCGGCACGAGCATCCGCGGCGGCCCGGCCTGCGCGATCGTGGAGCCGTCCACGAACTCGACCATGGAGTGGATCATCTGCTGCGGGTGCACCACGACGTCGATGGCGCTGAACGGCAGGTCGAACAGGAGGTGCGCCTCGATCACCTCGAGCCCCTTGTTGACCAGCGTCGCGGAGTTGGTGGTGACCACGCGGCCCATCGCGAAGTTGGGGTGGCGCAGCGCCTGGGCGGGCGTCACGTCGCGCAGCTCGGCGCGCGGGCGGCCGCGGAACGGCCCGCCGCTCGCGGTCACCACGAGCTTGCGCACCTCGGACGACGCCCCCGAGCGCAGCGACTGCGCGATCGCCGAGTGCTCCGAGTCCACGGGCACGATCTGGCCCTCGCGCCGCACCGCGGCCTTCACCAGGGCGCCGCCCACCACGAGCGACTCCTTGTTCGCCAGCGCGAGGGTCGAGTCCGCGGCCAGGGCGGCCAGGGTGGGGCGCAGCCCGACCGAGCCGGTGATGCCGTTGAGCACCACGTCGCTGCCCCGGCCGGCTACCTCGGTGGCGGCCTCGGGTCCGGTGAGCACCTCGACGTCGCCGGCGCCTGCCTCACGCAGGAGCGTGGTCAGCGCGGGGCCCGCGGCCGGGTCGGCGACCGCGACGGCGCGGACGCCGAGCGTGGCCGCCTGGCTCGCGAGCAGCGGCAGGTCCGAGCCGCCCGCGGACAGGGCGTCCACGCGGAACCGCTCGGGGTTGCGCCCGATGACGTCGATGGCCTGCGTGCCGATGGAACCGGTGGAGCCGAGAAGGGTGACGCTTCGCATGGTGCCCATCCTGTCAGCCCTCGCCCGGCTGCTCCGCACGGCCGCGGCCGAACATCCGCCAGCCGCGGACCACGCCGCGCGGGTCGGGCACGGGGGCGTCCGCGGCCTCCCACCCGGCGTCGTCGTCGAGCGGCACGACGTGCAGGCCGAAGTCGGCCAGGATGACCGGGATGGCGCGGATCGCCGCGCGGTCCTTCTCGCGGTCGGCCTCCGAGAGGTCGGCCCAGGGCCGCAGGTCCGGGTGCAGCCGGCGGGCGTCGTCGCGCTCGGGGCCGTAGGTCCAGCCCGCGGCGACCTTCTCGGCCATCCAGCGGTCGTGCTCGTCGACGGCGCGCGCGTCCACGACGGGTTCCGGGATCCGGCCGTGCTCCGCGTTCCCGGCGGGCACCACGGTGCAGCCCATCTGGCGCAGGCGGTCCGGGATCGCACGGACCTGGGCGCGGTTCGCGGCCCGCAGGTCCTCCGACAGCTCGGACCACGAGACCATCGCGGGCGTGCTCTGCCAGGCCACGCCCCGGGCCCGCTGGTTGCGCAGGTAGGTCAGGTGCGCGGAGACGGCCATGAGGTCGTAGACGTCGTCGTGCACCAGGGCGCCCGGCGCGGTCGCGCGGCGCAGCAGCGTGCCGGGCTCCACGACGTCGAGGCGGCCGGCGAGGTCGTCGAGGATGGCGCCGTCGTGCGCGCCGAAGAGCCCGCCCATCCCCGCCAGCCGGTTCAGGCGCAGCACGACGGCGCCCTCGCTCGCGCGCCAGAGGTCGCTGTCGCGCAGCGCCTCCCGGAGCGCGTCGCCGTCGTCGTCGTGGCACACGTAGACGCGCTGGGGCGCACCGACCGACCGGACCTGCGCGAACGTGTCCACGGGGACCAGCCGGCACGCGGCGCGCACGGAGGGCCAGCGGGCGCGGAGCGCCGCCGCGGCCTCCCACGCGCCGGGCCCGACCAGGGTCACGGTGAGCGGCTCGCCGCCGGACGCGATCTCGACGCTCCGCAGGCGCGCGAACGCCACGACCAGCGCCCGGCCGAACGTCCCGTGCCCGACGACGGAGATGTGCGGCGCTGTGCCGCGGGCGACGATCCGGTCGCGCCGCACCAGGGACCGGGCCACGAGCTCGCCCAGCGTGAAGAAGTCGACGCCCGGCTGGGGGTGGCTCAGGTGCCGCGCCTGCAGGGCGAGGGCGAGCTCCGGGTCGCTGACGTGCGCGTTCAGGCGCAGGCCCGGCAGGTCGGCGGCCCGGTCCGCACGATTGGCCACGGCGACCGTGAGCACGTTGACCCCGGGTTCGTCGTCCTCGGCCTCGCAGGCGTACAGGACGGCGGCGCCCGCCACGCCGGCGTTGCGCAGCGAGGCGGCGTCGCCGGTCGCGGTGCGCACGACGACGGCGCCGCGGGCCGCGAGCGCCGCCGCGATGAGGTCGGCCGCAGGCGCGCGGCCCACGACGATCGCGTGCCCGCGCATGCGGCGGGTGCGCATGAGCACGAACTGGTCGGCGAACAGCGAGCGCACGGCCTCGAAGACGGCGTAGCCGGTGGCGACCGGGGCGAGGAACCGGGCCGCCTGGAGCTGCCAGGGCAGATCACCGCCCTGGTTCGTGGCCTCGGCGCCGAGCACGAAGAGCTGCACGGAGTAGTAGACGAGGTCCCAGGCGCTGGTGCCCCACTCGAAGTCGGGCGAGGTGCGGTAGAGCCAGAAGCCCCACAGCCCGAGGCCGAAGGCGACGCCGAACAGGGCGCCGAAGCCGGCGCGGACCCAGGATCGGCGGACGCGCAGCCGCCGGGGACCGTCGGGCGGGACGACCAGCTCCGGTGCCATCTTGGTGCCTTCCTCGTCGGGCGAGCCAACCGTGCTTAACCGTGCATTTCACCACGAAGGTGACTAGCGTCATGACCTGCGGCGACACTACACACCAGGGGATATGTTTCTCCCGGTCCGCAAACATTCGCCGAGGAAAGGCTGCGGGAGCAGGATGACCGACCGGATTGTCCGCTCCCTGCTACCGACCAGCCGCGCCGGGCGGGTGGCCCGGAACAGCCGCGCGCACGCCGCGCCGCCCTCCGGCGGGTACGACGCCTTTCTGTCCTACAGCAGGGACTCGGACGGCGACTTCGCGCCGGCGTTCCACGCGGAGCTCCTCGACTTCGACAAGCGCGACGACGTGCCGGACCTGAACGTCTTCCTGGACCGCACGGGACTGGCGAACAACCCGAGCCTCTGGGACGCGATCGTGCGCAAGCTCGAACGGTCCGACTACCTGATCCTGTTCGCCTCGGAGGGCGCCGCGAGCTCGAAGTACGTGGCCAAGGAGGTCGCGTGGTGGCTCGACCACCGCGGTCCCGAGACCCTGCTGGTGGCGCTGACAAGCGGCAAGATCGTCTGGGACCAGACGGCGAACGAGATCGACGCGATCAGCACCACGGCGCTGCCCGCGCCGCTGGTGGAGCGGATCGACCACGAGCCCAAGTGGACCGACCTGACGATGCTGCGCCAACGCCGGTTCTGGCGGCACCACCCCGACCGGCCGGGCGTGCTCGCCGAGCTGGTGGCCCCGCTGCGTGGCTCGGACGTCAGCACCGAGGAGATCCTCAGCGCGCACATCGCCCGGCAGAGCTCGGCGGGCCTGCGCAACCGGCTGGTGAACATGGCGCTGGCGGTCATGCTCGTCCTGTCGATCGGCGCGTTCGCGTACGCGCAGCGGGAGGCGGACCGCGCGAACGAGGCGGTGAACGCCAACGAGGCGCACCTGCTGGGCGCGACGTCGCACGTGGTGCACCAGGACGACCCGGCCACCGCGCAGCTGCTGGCGGTCGAGGCGGTGCGCCGGCTGCGGGACGGGCAGACCCGGACCGCGCTGTTCAACGCGGTGACGGCCAACGAGCCCGCGGACCCGTACCTGCTGCGCACCGTGGACGTCCCGGAGGAGACCGGGCTGGCCGACGTCGCGCCGACCGCCGCCGGCGTCGTCGGCCGCACCGAGACCGGGGACCTGGTGCGCTGGAACCCCGACGACGGCGCGCCCACCGTGCTGCGCGGCGACCGCACGCCCTTCGGCTCGGTCACGGGGTCGGGGCGCGCGGGCCCGGTCGTGTCGGGCAGCGCCGACGGCTCCGTGGTCGCCGCGGTGGACGACCTCGGCGTGACCCTGGGCCGGTTCGGGCCGCTGCCCGCCGACAGCACCAGCCGGCAGACGCACCTCGACCTGCCGGGCACGACGGCGGTCGCCGTCACGCCCGACGGCGACACCCTGGTCATCGCCTGGCACGACGCCACCAGCGACCGCAACCGGATCGGCACCATCAACCTGGCCGGCCGGGACCTCGCCGTCCTGGAGTCCGACGACGGCGCCGCGCGCCCCGCCGAGCAGCGCCTCGCGTTCCGCACCAAGGCCGAGACCGACCTGAGCGTCACGTCGCTCGCCGTCGGCTCCAGCCGCACCCTCGCCGTGGCGGACGCCGCCGCCGGGACCCTGGAGATCCGCAGCCTCGACACGCTGGAGCCGACCGGCGGCGGCCCCGTGGACCTGCCCGAGGGCGGCGTCCCGTCCCCCTCCCTGCGCGACTGGGCGACGCTGGCCTCCGACGGCGACACCACGACCGTGACCCTGCACAACTGGGCCGACGGCACCGCGCGCACGGCGGACTGCCCCGTGCCGCGCGCCTGGTCGGACCCCGAGGTCGTCGCGGTCGACGACGCCACGACCCGCGCCCTGGTCGCCACCGACAGCGGGCTGGTCGCGTGCGAGATCGGCGCCGGGACCGACGTGCACCGCACCTGGCACCTGTCCGGTATCCGGGGGCCGGGGTCGCCCGTCCTGGTCGGGGTCGACCGGGTCGCGGCGGCGTCGGACGGCCGCATCGCGCTGTGGAGCACCGCCGGGACCGACGGGGACGTGCCCCTGCCGAGCGCGGCGGGCGCGGCGGCGACCGGCCAGGAGTCCGGGCGGGAGCCTGGGCAGGACGAGGACCCGGGCGAGGACCCGGGCGCGGGCGGGCCGGCCCAGGCGGGCCCCACGGCCGTGCTGGCCACCTACCGCGCCGAACCAACGCAGCCGGCCAGCACGGCGGCGTCCTGGTCGGACGGCACCGTGCTGATCCACGGGCTCGGCACGGTGCGGCTCCCGGCCGACAGCCCCGACGCCGGCCGGCCCCTGCTGCCGGTCTGGCTCGACCAGGACCGGCTCCTGCTGGTCACCCCCGACGGCGAGGCCTACCGGACCCAGGGCGGCACGACCGCCGGCTACGAGGCCGGGTTCCGCGACCTCGTGGCACCCGGCCTGGACGGCGGCGCCCCGGCCTGCGCCACGATCGTGAGCGCGCAGCGCACCCGCGACGACCTGGTGCTGGTGGACACCTGCTCCGGGCTGCACGTGCTCGACGTCGGGCTGCAGGAGCGGGCGCTGTACGTGCCCGGTCCGCTCGGTACGACACCGCGGCTCGGCTCGGCCTGGGCGGAGCCCGGCCGGGTGGCCGTCGCCGACGACGGCAGCCAGGTCGCCGTCGCGCCCCGGGACTTCTCGCTGCGGGTCGCCGACCTGACCGCGGCCGCCACGGGCGAGAGAGACGTCTGGACCGTGCGCGGCAGCAGCGTGGACCAGGTGCACCTGATCGGCGCACGCGCCAGCGCGGACATGATGCTGCCCGAGCGGCTCGTCACGCTCGGGCTCGACGCGAAGGTGCGGCTGCGCGCCGTGGCCGGGCCGGGCGACCCGGAGGCCCTCGACCTGACCGGCACCTACGGCGACGTGCTGGCGGTGCTGCCCGGGCCCGACCTCGTGGCCCGCAACCAGGGCGCGGCGCTGGCGTTCTTCGACATCGCGACCGGCCAGAAGGTCGGCGCGCTCGCGACCCGGCTCTACGCGCCCGGCGGCGAGGTCGCGCCCGGCGACGTGTACGCCGGCGACGGCCAGCTGCTCGTGGTCCAGGACCACGGCGTCACCACGGGCTGGACCTTCTCGGACGACCAGATGATCGCCCGGGCCTGCGCCATGGCGGGACGGGAGCCGACCGCTGCGGACATGCCGGACGGCGTCTCCCTGGCGACCACCCCCACCTGCCCCGAGAACCGCTGAGTGCCGGACG
>NZ_JBHVEG010000040.1:0-40964 GCF_042802395.1 Promicromonospora sp. NPDC057488 | reverse complement strand
CGGATGCGCTGATCAGCGCATCCGCTCCAGTTCTATCTCGCCACGGTTCTACTTCGGCACGGGGGCCTCCCGGGCCAGGAGGCTCTCCTTGATCGGCAGCCCGTAGCGGAAGCCGCCCAGCGTGCCGTCCGTGCGCAGGATGCGGTGGCACGGCACGAACAGCGCGGCCGCGTTCATGGCGCACGCCCCGGCCGCGGCGCGCACCGCCGCCGGTCGCCCGGTCCGCACCGCGTACTCGCTGTACGTCAGGCGCTCGCCGGGCTTGACCTCCCGCAGCACGTCCCAGGCGTGCGTCCGGTACGGGCCGCTCGCCTGCAGCACGGGGATGCGGCCGGGCGCCCCGTGGTCGCCGTCGTAGTAGGCGCGGACGGCGTCCGCGGCCTCGGCGAGCAGGCCCGCCGGGGCCGTCCCGTCGGCCCGGTCCGCGCCGGACGGGCGCAGGGTCGGGTGGACGAGCGCGAGGAGCGAGCCGACGTCGTCGGTCCAGCCGGCGGCGAGCACCTGCTCCGTGGCCAGGCCCGCCGTGGCGCCGCCGACGGCGGGGACCGCCGCGACGACGACGCTGAACGGGCCGTCGGGGGTGGTGAGGGTCGTGGTCTGCATGGTGCTTCCTTCCAGGAGGTCGGGGTGTCAGGCGGAGCGCCACAGGTGCATCGCGGCGTAGGAGCGCCAGGGCGCCCAGACCGCGCCGCGCAGGGCGAGCTCCTTGAACTGGTGGGGGCGGGAGGCCTCCGTGGAGACCAGCCCGAGGTTGCGGGCGCCGGACAGCAGGGCGACGTCGCCGTCCATCAGGACGTCGGGGTCGCCGAGCACCCGCAGCGCCACGTACCCGGCCGTCCACGGGCCGATCCCGGGCCGGGCCACGAGGCGACGCCGCAGCTCGTCGGGGTCGTCGCCGACGCTCAGCATGAGGGTGCCGTCCGCGAGGTCCCGGGCCGCGCCGAGCACGGTCGCCAGGGTCCGGGCGGGCAGGCGGAGGTAGGCCGAGCCGTCCTCGGCGCCCGGCCCGCCGCCGGAGCCGGGTCCAGGGGGACCGGCGATCTGCCGCGGGGTCGGGAACAGCCTGGTCAGGCCCTCGAACGCCGAGACGTAGGGGGTGCCCACGCCGTGTGCGAGCCGCGTCAGGTGCGTCCGCGCGGCGGCGACGCTGATCTGCTGCCCCACGATCGCGCGGACCAGCAGCTCGGCCGGGTCCAGCGTGCCGGGCACCCGGATCCCCGGCACCGCCGCGACCGACGGCGCGAGCACCGGGTCGGCCGCGAGCGACGTGTCGACGGCGACCGGGTCGGCGTCGAGGTCCAGCAGCCGCCGCACGCGCGCGACGGCGACGGGGGCGTCCGCGAGGTCGGCGAGCTCCAGGTCCAGGTCGACGCGTCCGCTGCCCGGCCGGGGCACGCGCACCTCGAACGCGCCGGGGCCGTGCGGAAGGACGACGGTCCGGGCGTACCGGAGCACACCGGCTCCCAGGTCCGCCGACTCCACCCCGTCGACCGCGCGGACGGCCAGGAACTCCAGCACCCCGCGCGCGTCGAACGGCTCCCGCACGGGCAGCGTCAGCGAGATCCGCATGGGCTCACTGCCTGCCCCACCAAGCCGGCCATCGCCGAGATCGGTCGCTTGCGCTGTGACCGGTCCGTTGACTGACCGATCTCGGTGCGACCGACCGATCTCACCTGCGCCAGAGCGCCCACCGCGCCGGGCCCGGGCGCGGAGCTCGGACGGCGTCGCGCCGAACACCTCGGCCACGGTGTCGTTGAACTGGCGGATCGAGCCGAACCCGGCCGCGAAGGCGACGTCGGCCAGGCGGAGCGAGGTGCCGACCAGCAAGGTCCGTGCGGTCTGCGCGCGCTGTGCCCGGGCAAGGGCCAGCGGCCCCGCGCCGAGCTCGCCGACGAGCAGCCGGTGCAGCTGCCGTTCGGAATACCCCAGGCGCTGCGCCAGGCCGGAGACGCCCTCGCGGTCCACCACGCCGTCGGCCACCAGCCGCATCGCGCGGCCCGTGAGGTCGCGGCGCAGGTCCCAGGCCGGCGTACCCGGCGCGGCCTCGGGCAGGCACCGCTTGCACGCGCGGAACCCGGCCTCGTGCGCGGCGGCGGAGGTCAGGTAGAACCTGACGTTCTCGGCCTTCGGCGTGCGCGCCGGGCACGACGGCCGGCAGTAGATACCGGTGGTGCGCACCGCGGTGTAGAACTGCCCGTCGAAGCGGGAGTCGCGCGCGGCGATGGCGCGGTAACGCTCGGTGAACGCGGGATCGCGGAGCTCGACGTCGGTCATGCCCACCATCCTGCGCCCGGTTCGGACGCGACGGCTAGCGGGATTCGGACACGGCAGTGAAGGCCGTCAGCCGCGCCTCGAGGCCGTCACGGACGCCCGGCCACTCGTCGGACAGGATCGAGAAGTACAGGGTGTCGCCCTCGGAACCGTCCGGGGCGATGCGGTGCGCCCGCAGCCGGCCCTCCTCCTGCGCGCCGAGCCTGAGGATCGCGGCGCGGGACCGCGTGTTCCGCGCGTCGCAGCGCAACGCGACCCGGCGCAGCTCCAGCTCCTCGAACGCGTGCCGCAGCAGCATCAGCTTGCACGCCGGGTTGGTCTCGCCGGCCCACCAGTCCCGCCCGTAGAACGTGGTCCCGATCTCGACCCGGCGCTGCCGGGCGCTGAGCTCGTAGAACCGGGTCGAGCCGCGCACCTCGCCGTCGGGCCCGAGTACCGCGAACGCCAGGTGGTCCGGGGCCGCGAGGGCGGCGTCCACGAACGACTCCATGGCCGGGACCGTGTCGGGGAGCGCGCTGGTCATGCCCGCCCAGAGCCGGTCGTCGACGAGCCCGGCCAGCGCCGGTGCGTGCTCGTGCGCCAGCGGTTCGAGGCGGACGTCGTGGGCGGTGAGGTGGAGATCGTGCTGCATGGCGTCATCCCACCATGCCCGCGGCGTCCCGGGCCGCCCTGTCCGGCGCCCGGGACCCGCGTCCAGGAACCGGTCAGCGCAGGTCGCGCAGGTACGCCGCCGCGCCCCCGTAGCCCGCCGTCCGACGCTCGTCCAGGGTGGCGATGATGAGCAGCACCCCGCCCGCCGCCGCGAGCGTGAGCATCCACGGCACTGCGGAGATCTCCGTGCCGAGCTGGCTGACGAACACGATCAGCACCTCGATCGGCAGCACCCAGACCCCGAGCAGGAACGGCGCCGCGAGCCCGCGCCGGGACCCGACCAGCACGCCGGTCAGCGCCACGGCGACGACGAGCACGGCCCGCCAGGTCTGCGGGTCGGTGAACGTCGCGAGCACCGACGGCCCGAGCAGCGCCAGGATCCCGGGTCCCAGCAGGGCCCACGAGCCGGTCCAGCCCACCGGCCAGCCCACCAGGGTGCGGTCCGGGACCTGGGCGGAGCCGGGTCCGGCCACCTTGGTCCGGGCCTCCCACTCGCCGAGCGCGAAGCAGCCGGCCACGACGAGCCCCACACCCAGCGGCACGGAGAACACCTCCACCCGCAGCTCGCGCGGGACCCAGGCCGCGATGCCCGCCGCCAGGGCGGCCATCCACACGGCCCAGGACGGAACGCCCGTGGTGTGCCCGCGCAGCAGCCGCCGCGCGACCACCACCAGGAGCACGAGCAGCGCGACCTCCAGCACCCACAGCGCCCCGATGGCGCCCCAGTGCGGTTCCGAGTTCGCCACGGCCCCCACGGTCAGGAACACCAGCGCCGGGACACGGCCCGCGGCGTCGAGCACCCGCAGCAGCCGGGCCGACGACGTGCCCTGCCGGACGCCGTTCACCGCCACGAGCGCGAGCGCACCCGCGACGACGGCCCAGCCCAGGCCGACCGCGAACCGGAACCCGGGCTCGCCGTCCGGCGACGCCGCCACCTGCAGCGACTCCACGGTCAGGCCCACGCCCACCAGCAGCACGGCCCCCGCCAGCAGGGCGCGGGCCCGGGCCGACCACCCGGCGGACACGAGCGGCCACCTGCGCAGCGCGAGGATCGCGAGCGTCAGGACCGCGCCGGCCGCGAGCAGGATCCAGGCCCGCGGGTCGCCGGAGCTCGTGCCGAGGGCCAGGGTCAGGTCGCTCGGCACCAGCGCGAGCACCAGGCCTGCGGCCAGCAGCCGCCAGCCGTGGCGCCCGCCGCGCCGGGCCAGCAGGGCGCCCACGAGCACCGCGGCCACCGCCGGCGGCAGCGTGTAGGCCTCGACGAGCCGCACGCCGCCGTCGGCCAGCGAGGTCCAGACCGCCGCCGTGGCGAGGGCTCCGGCGAGCCACCAGACGCGGCCGCGGTCGGGCTCGCGCGCCACTACCCCGGCGCCGACGGCGAGGAGCAGCAGCACGGCCACGGCGATGTCCGGCCCGGCGGAGGGGCGGCCGTACGCCAGGCCGATGGTGATCGCGCCGGTCACCAGCACGCTCACCTCCAGCGTGGTGCGCACCAGCGCGCCCACCACGCTGCCGTCGGTCACCCGCGCGGCGAGGAAGGCCGCGACCCGCGGCGCCCCGCCCGCGACCACGGCGGCCACCGCCGCGATCACCGGCAGCAGCACGGGCGAACCGCTGCCGGGGAGCAGCGCGGCGCCCGCGCTCACGACCGCTACCGAGACGGTCGGCAGCACCAGGCCTGCCGCGATCACCCGCACGGCCGGCGCGAGGCCCGTCCGCCGGGTGAGGAGCAGCACGAGCTCCAGGACGAGCATCGCCGTGGCCGCCCCCGCGGACCACCAGGTGCGGTCGAGCACCACGGTGTACACCCCGAGCGCGAACGGCACGGCGGTCACCCCGAGCACGGCGAACCACTCGCCGCGGGTGACGCGCGTGCCGACGGTCACGGCGACCGCCGTCATCGACGCCGCGGCCGACACGGTGCACACCGCGGCCACCCAGCCGAACCCGAGCCAGCCCAGCCAGACCCCGCCCACGACCAGCGCGTACGCGTAGGCGCCGCCGACGAGCGCGGGCTGCGCGGCGCGCGCCAGCGCCGCGCGCGCGGCCAGCGCCAGCGGCACGGCGACGACTGTCGCCACCAGCACCGAGGGCCGGCTCTGCCACGAGCCGACCGCCAGCAGGCCGAGGGCCACGCAGGCCCCGGTCAGCGCGGCGGGACGCCAGGACGCACCCTCCGCCGGGCTCATCGGCGACCCGCCGACCCGGACGGCGGACCCCGCTGCCCGGCGCACGCCGTCCAGCGCGGCGCGCACCCCGGTGACGACGGCGCGCAGCGGGCGCCAGGACCGGTCCGGGTCGGCGGTCGCCGCGAGCAGCACCGCGGCGAGCACGGCCAGCAGCACGAGCGACGCGGCGGCGGTCAGCCGGGTGTGCAGCGCGGCGACGACGGCCAGGCCCACCGTCACCCAGGGGGCGAGCGCCCGGGCGTACCGGACCAGCGGCGCCGGACTGCCCGACGCCGGCCCCGCCGCGATCCCCAGCCGGGACGCGGCCAGCACCAGCAGCGCCAGGACCACCAGGCCGACAGTGGCGGACGCCCGGGCCTCCAGCGACAGGTACGGGCCGCCCAGCGGGCCGTCGCCCAGGATCAGCGCCGGGGCCTCCCCGAGCGGCCCCACCAGCACCTCCGGCACGCGCTGCCCGGCGGACAACGCCGCCGGGACGGTCGCGACCCCGGCGACCAGCCAGGCGGCCAGCAGCAGGTCGGCGCGCGTGCGGGCGGCGGGCACGAGCCGGCGGGCACGCGCCGCGACCAGGACGGTCAGCGCCACGGCGAGCACGGCCCAGGCGACGCCCGCCGCGGCCGGCAGCACCCAGATCAGCTCGGCGCCGTCCCAGGTGGCGAGGCACATGGCCGAGACCGCGCCGAGGGCTCCGGCCGTGAAGGTCCACCAGCGGCGGTGCGTGCCGCGCCGCAGCACGGCGGCGACCAGGGCGGTGACCGCGAGCACGGCGGCCGTCTCCGCGTTCCCCGGCGCACCGGCGAGGAAGCCGGCCGGCGGCACCAGGAACGCCGTGCCGACCGCCAGCACCACCCCGAGCACCTGGACCGCCTCGAGCAGCCCGAGCTCCTCCCGCAGGGCGGCGTCGACGCGCGGGCCCGTGACCCGAACGACCACCGGGCCGGCCAGCGTGGCCAGGGCGACGAGGAGCGCGCCCAGGGCGACGGCCCACAGCTGCTCGACGCCGGCGTCCGCCAGGGCGAGCGCCGCGGGGAACGCCGCGAACGGCGCCACGAGCAGGCCCGTCGTGACCCAGGGCCGCACCCGCAGCGCGTGCCCGGCGGCGACCGCGCCGACCGAGACGGCCGCCCACCAGAGCGCGAAGGGCAGCGGGGCGAGGTCGGGCAGGGCGAAGATCGCGACGAGCGCACCGGGCACGGCCACGGTGCGGACCACGCCGAGCACCCGCGACTCCCACCGCGGCACGACGCCGAGGCGCTCGCCGACCCGGCGCAGCGCACCGATCGCGCCGTGCGCCACGAGGGCCGTCGCGACCAGGGCGACGACCCAGACCCAGGCGAGCGGCCCGACGTCGGACAGGCCCGCGGCGAGCAGCACCGGGACCAGGGGCGCCGACACGGCGCCCGCGGCGGCCCACGAGCGCACCCGCAGGCGGCTGCCGAGCGCGACGAGCGCGGGGGCGAGCAGCGCGAGCAGGGCGGCGCGCGCGAGGAACGGCTCGACGCCGCCGAGCAGCCCCGCCTCCAGCCCGAGCTCGGCGCACACCCAGCCCAGCGCGACGGCCAGGGTGCCCACGGCCTCGGCGGACGACCGCAGACCGGCCCGGCGCATCAGCGCCGCCGCCACCACGGAGGCGACCGTGACCAGGAGCGTCGCGACGGTGCGGAGCACGAGCTGGTCGGCGAGCGTGAAGAACACGAAGACCACGGCGGACACCGCGAGCAGCGCGGCGCCCACACCGGCGAGGATCGGCTGGAGGGCCACGGTGCTGGGCGGGGCTGTCGGTCCCGCGGGGGCGAGGCTCGCCGGCGGGGCCGGCGTCGCACCGGCCGTTGTCCCGTCGGACGGCGTCCCGCCGGACGGCGTCCCGCCCGCGCCGGTCGGTGCGAAACCGGCCGCGGGCGCCGTCGTCGGCCGGCGCTTGCGCACCGGGGGAGCGTCGCCGCTCCAGGCGACCGCCCCTGCCGTGGCGCCGGCGCCCACCGGCCGGCCGGAAGCCCCGGCCGTCCGCGCGTAGGCCGCCGCCGCGGGCTGCTCGGCGCGTATCTCGTCGAGGATCCGCTGCCGCTCCCGGATGGCCCGCTCGACGGCGAGCGAGGCCTCGTGCACGTCGATCCCGCGCTGACCGCCCAAGTTGAGTGCACACGTGCCGCAGACGGCGCCACGGAGGGGTGCTCCGCACGCGGGGCAGGACACGGTATCGGGCAGACGCCGCAGCGCATGACTCACCCACGTCTCTTCCATGGGCGGAAGCCTGGCGGAGCTGGAGGTCACCGGGATAGCCCGGCACGCAAGGAATCGGTCACAGTTTCATGCCGAATGTGTGCTTCGCCCGTCAATTCGGCCCGGCCGGACGGGCGCCGACGCCGTCCTGCCGCCGCCGTCAGACGTGCGCGTCCAGCCAGTCCAGCACCGTGCTCAGGTACTTCTCGCGGGCCGGCTTCGGGGACAGCGCCAGGTCGTGGGCCCCACCCTCGATGACGGCGATCTCCACGGTCTGCCCCAGCCCCGGCGCGCGGGCGTGCATGTGCGCCACGTCGAGCACCACGTCGGTACCGAGCTGTTCGGCGATCTCCCCGGCGTCGGACCCCGTGCGGCCGCTGGTGCACACGAGCACCGGGCACCGCACGTCCAGCCCGCGCCCGACGGCGCGGTGCCCGCGCCGGATCGCCGCGAGCCAGCCGGCCCGGACCGGGAACCCCGCGTACGGCTTCCACCGCAGGTCGTACTCCCACTCGCCGCCGTTGGAGACGTGCAGGGCCCGGCCGTAGCCCTCGCCGAGCCGGGACACGACCAGCCGGGGCGAGACCCGGCCGAGCACGTACACGGCCTGGGTGACCAGGGTCCGGTCGGACCAGCTCCCCTTCAGGTCGAACCAGGGGCTGTTCAGCACGAGGGCGCTCACCCGGCCGGGGCGCGCGTTCGCGTACATCGACGTGATGAGCCCGCCCGTCGAGTGGCCCAGGAGCGCCAGCCCGGTGTGGCCGTCCGCGGCGATCACGTCGGCGGCCGCGTCGAGGTCCTGCGCGTAGAGCTCCAGGCGGTTGATCATGTTGGCGTCCCGGCCCGCCGCCGTCCACGCGTCCATGGACCGCCCGTGACCACGCAGGTCGACGGCGTAGAACGGGTAGCCCCGCCCCGCGACCGCCTCGGCGAGGTGCCGCTGGAAGAAGTAGTCGGTGAACCCGTGGACGTAGAGCACCGGAGCGCGCCCGGTCACCGGCCCGTCCTGGGGCGTGTAGCGGATCAGGGTGGCCTCGGCGCCGCCCGGGAGCTGGAGCGTGCGGGCCTCGAAGCCCGCACCCAGCACGTCCTCGGTCCAGTCGTTCACCCGGCCAGTGTGCCCGACAGGCGCGGCGTGCGGCCAGACAACAGGCGCTCCCGGCGCAGCGCGGGCAGGAAGCACAGCGCGCCCACGGTGCTGAACACCCCGCCGATGATCATGGCCGCCTGGGTGGACAGCAGTCCCGCCGTCCAGCCCAGCGCGGGGGCGGCCAGCGAGTAGGCGGCGAACGAGAGCATCGACGCCATCGACAGCACCGTGGTGCGGTTCCGGGACTCGGCCTCGCGGTGCAGCAGCGCTTGGTAGGCGGGCCCGCACGCGCCGTGCAGCCCGTAGGTCACGAGGTACGCGGCGATCAGACCGACCGGACCGAGCGCGAGCCCCATCCACACCGTCCCGAGCCCGTTGAGCACGCGCGCGATGATGGCCGTCCGCGCCACGCCGAGCCGGGGCGTGGCCAGGCCCGTCAGGGCCGCCCCACCCGCGAAGACCGCCCAGCCGGCGGCCGCGGCCGGCCCGGAGACCGCGGCCCCGGCCTGCGTGCCGCCCAGGAGCTCGGACAGCCGGATCGGCTGGAACGTCTCGAAGATCACCATCCCCACGCTCCAGAACACCTCGACCAGGAGCAGCCAGCGCAGCACCCGGTTGTCCCGCGCCAGGCGCAGCCCGTCGCGGACCACCCCGGGCGCCTGGCGCGCGGAGTCGAGCACGCGTCCGGCCACGCCCCGCCCGCCCTGCGTGCCCGACGACGGCGCCGGCGGCAGTGCCGGTGTCACCCCGGGCCCGGCCGTCCCGGCGTCGGCCGCGGCGTCGGCGACGTGGGCCGCGGCGTCCGGCCCGGCCGGGTGCGCCGCGGTGCGCGGCACCTCCCGGACCAGCACGACGACGGCCACCAGGTGCACCACGGCGAGCACGGCGTACACCGCGTACGGCAGCACGAGCGCCGACCACGCGGTCACGGGGTGCCACCAGACGAGGGCGCCGGAGACCAGGGCGCCCGCGGCGATGACCACCCCCATCACCGTGCCCTGCGCGGCGAGCGGCCGGTCGACGTCGGCCCCCGGCTCGGTGGCGTGCACCGTGTCGACGAACCAGGCCTCCAGCGGGCCGGAGTCGAGCGCCCGGAAGATGCCGGTGACCGCCGCGGCGAGGGCGAAGGCCCAGAAGGACTGCGCGGTGAGGAACACCACGGCCGCCGCCACCTGCAGCACGGCGGCCGCGACGAGCATCGGCCGCCGCCCGAGGGAGTCGGCCAGGCCCGCGGTGGGCAGCTCCAGCGCGAACACGACGAAGCCGCCGACGGACAGCGCCGTGAGCGCCTGGGGTACCGACAGCCCTCGCTCGATCGGCAGCAGCGTGGTGACCGTGACGACCAGCCCGACGGGGAACCAGCGGGTCAGGGTGAGCAGCAGGAAGACCTGCCGGGCGCGGCGCGGGGTGAGGGGAGTCATGACCGCTCCGTCTCGTCGGTGCCCTGGGGCGCGTCGTCGCGGGGGGAAGCCTCGCCGGGCGTGCCGACGCCGGGGACGTCGTCCGGCTCCAGGGGGAACGCCGCCTGCCAGAAGTGCACGCGGCGGGCGTCCGGGGCCGGCTCGGCGTCGCGGTAGCGCTCCAGCACCGCGTCGATCTCCCGGCGGATCGCCTGGAGCTGCTCGGGGTTCACGGTCACCCAGGCGTCGCCCTGACCGGTGGCGTCCTGCCAGTCGGCGGGCCAGGCCTCGGCGACGTCGAGCCAGTGCCCGAAGTCGGTGGTGAACAGGCGCAGGTAGTCCCGCTCCAGCCAGCCGAGCGCGGTGGTGGCGTCCTCGTCGTGGGCCAGCTCCGAGCGCTCCCAGCTGTGCGAGCTGGTGGCGGCGCGCCACAGGCGCTGCTTGCCGGTGCCGTCGCCGGTGTCCGCGACCAGGCCGACGGACTCCAGCTTGCGCAGGTGGTAGCTGGTGGCGCCGGTGTTGGTGCTCAGCGCGTCGGCGAGCGTCGTGGCCGTCGCCGGGCCGCCTACCCGCAGGGCGCCGAGCAGGCGCGACCGCAGCGGGTGGGCGAGCACCTTGACGGCCTCAGGAGTGAGGCGGAAGTCGTCGGGCGTGATCATGGATGCACGATAACCATGCACAATCTCTGTGCACAAGAGTCATGCACAAAAATTATGCACGGAACCCAGAAGTCGGCCCGGGGTGCGAGCCGCGGCATGCGGCTCGGCCCCGGGCCGGTGAGGTCTGGCAGGAGGAGATCAGGTCAGCATGACGACGGCGGTCACCACACCGGCGACCACCACGAGCACCCGGAACACGCTCGGCGGCATCTTGCGCCCGATGCGCGCGCCCACGTACCCGCCCACGACCGAGCCCGCCGCCAGCAGCCCGATCGCCAGCCAGTCCAGGTCGGCGACGAACACGAAGATGACCGTGGCGATCACGTTCGCGGCGAGCAGCGCGACCGTGCGCAGCGCGTTGATGTTCTTCACAGCGAGGTCGGTCCCGAGCCCCAGCACCGCCGCCATCATGACGCCCGCGCCGGCCCCGAAGTAGCCGCCGTACACGCCGGTGAGCACCGAGAAGACGACCGTGGCCGGCGACATCCCGTGCCGCAGCCGGGTCGGCTCGTCGCGGGTGCGCCGCAGCCACCGGCTGATCCAGGGCTGCACGCCCACCAGCAGGCAGGAGGTCAGGATCAGCCAGGGCACGATCGCCTCGAACACCCCTGGCGGCAGGGCGAGCAGCAGCACCGCTCCACCGATGGAGCCGACGGCGCAGGTCACGAGCACGATCACCGCGACCCGCGGGTGCTCGCGCAGCTCCTGCCGGTAGCCGAACGACCCGCTGAGCCCGGCGGGCACCAGGCCGACCGTGTTCGACGCGTTCGCGACGACGGGCGGCAGGCCCACGGCCAGCAGCACGGGGAAGCTCAGCAGCGAGGCGACGCCGACCGTCGTCGACAGCACGCCCGCGCCGAACCCTGCGCCGAGGACGGCGAGGTGCTCCCAGCCGGTCACCGCTCCTCCTCCCGCAGCAGGGCCACGTCGCTGACCATCTCGACGTGCGCGTGCATGGCCGCGGCGGCGGCCTCCGGGTCCCGCGCGCGGATGGCGTCCGCGATGGCGCGGTGCCCGGTCAGCGAGTTGCGCGGCCGGCCCGGCTGCGAGAGCGACTCGATGCGGCTCTCGCGGATCAGGCTGGCGATCTCGCGCATGGTCTGGGCCAGCAGGTCGGAGTGCGCCGCGGCGGTCACGGCCGCGTGGAACTGCTCGTCGGCGTCCACGCCGCGGTCGCCGTGCTCGATGGACGCCGCCATCGCGTCGAGGGACGCGTCGATGGCGACGAGGTCGTCGTCGGTACGGCGCTGCGCGGCCAGGGCGGCGATCTTGGTCTCCAGCGCGTCCCGGATGTCGATGATCTCGGGCATCCGGTCGGCGTGCGCGCGGATGGCCTCGACGATGCGGCTCTCGCTGTGCTTGCCGGTCAGCACGGTGCCGTCCCCGTGCCGCACCACCACGACGCCCACCACCTCGAGCGCGACGAGGGCCTGGCTGAGGGTCGCGCGGCTGACGCCGAGCCGGGCCGCGAGCTCTCGTTCCGGGGGCAGCCGGTCGCCGGCTTTCAGGCCGTTCTGCCTGATCCACGTGGTGATCTGTTCCGCCACCTGCTCGTAGAGGCGGGTGCGGGCCAGCGGCGTCGGCAGTTCGGCGGGAGCCTTCGGGGTCACTACCCGAGAGTACTTGACAGAAGCCGGACTGGACTATTGGCTAGGCCACTGATCCATCGTGCCTCGTCGGTCAACGGTGACCGCCGCGATGGAAAGAGGAGTTCTCATGGGTCCTGAGTGGATCGCGATCATCGCGCTCGTCGCGTTGTTCGTGGCCGGGACAGTCCTGCCGATCAACATGGGCGCTCTCGCCTATGTCGCGGCCTGGTTCGTCGGCGTCTTCGCCCTGAACATGGACGAGAAGGAGGTGCTGGGCGGGATCAGCGCCGATCTCGTCCTGACGCTCATCGGCGTCACCTACCTGTTCTCCATCGCCAAGAACAACGGCACCGTCGATCTCATCGTCTCGAAAGCGGTCCAGGCCGTCGGCGGCCGCGTGGCGCTCATCCCCTGGGTCATGTTCGCCGTGACCGCGCTGCTGACCGCCATCGGCGCCGCCAGCCCCGCCGCGTGCGCCATCATCGGCCCGGTCGCCCTCGGTTTCGCCCGCCGCTACAAGATCAACCCGCTCATGATGGGCATGTTCGTGGTGCACGGCGCCCAGGGCGGCGGGTTCTCCCCGATCAGCATCTACGGCACCATCACCAACTCCGTCATGGCCGGGGTGGGCTACGAGGGCACCGAGATGGGCGTCTTCATCGCGTCGCTCGCGATCAACACCGCGATGGCCGTGGTCCTGTTCCTCGTGCTCGGCGGCCGCCAGCTCATGCACGAGCGGGTCGACCCCGCCGACGCGTCCGGGCACCTCGTCGACGACCTGCACGCGGGCGGCACCTCGGTGACCGTCAGCGGCCAGGGCGCCGGCGTCTCGACCGTGACCCGGGGCCTCGGCGTGCGCCGCGACCACGTGCTCACCCTCGTCGCGTTCGCCGCCGTGGCCGTCACCGCGCTCGCCTTCGAGTACAACATCGGCTTCGTCTCGATCACCGCCGCCGTCGCGCTGGCCATGCTCTCCCCGCACCAGCACAAGGACGCCGTCAAGCAGATCGCGTGGCCCACCGTGCTGCTCGTCGCGGGCGTGAGCACCTACGCCGCGATCCTCACCGAGGCCGGCGCGCCCGAGTACATCGGCACCTGGGCCGCGGGCCTGGGCGTCGCCGCGATCGGTGCGCTCGTCCTCTGCTACGTGGGCGGCATCGCCTCCGCCTTCGCGTCGTCGACGGCGCTCCTGCCGGTCATCATCCCGATCGCCGTCCCGCTCATCGGCGGTGGCGGCGTGAGCCCCTGGGCCATGGCCGCCGCCCTGGCGGTCTCGTCGACCATCGTCGACGTGAGCCCCTTCTCCACGAACGGAGCCCTGATGCTCGCCAACCGCCCGGACACGATCTCCGAGCAGGCCTACTACAAGCAGATCCTCAACTACGCCATCATCGTCACCCTCGCGGGGCCGCTGCTGGTGTGGGGCATCCTCGTCCTGCCGGGCTGGTGAGCACCATGACCGGACCCCTTTCCGACGTCGTCGTCGTCGACCTCTCCCGGGCCCTGGCCGGGCCGCACGCCACCATGATGCTGGGCGACCTGGGCGCGCGCGTCGTCAAGGTGGAGGTGCCAGGGCGGGGCGACGACACGCGGGGCTGGGGCCCACCGTTCGTCGGCGAGGAGGACGGCCGCGAGTCGACGTACTTCCTCTCCGCGAACCGCAACAAGGAGTCGATCGCGCTCGACCTCAAGGCCGACGCCGACCGGGCGACGCTCCTCGAGCTCGTCGACCGGGCCGACGTGCTCGTGGAGAACTTCCGCCCCGGGGTGCTGGACCGGCTCGGCCTGGGCGTCGACTCCCTGCTGGAGCGCAACCCGCGCCTCGTGGTGCTGTCCATCACCGGGTTCGGGCACGACGGGCCGGAGGGCGGCCGCGCCGGGTACGACCAGATCGCCCAGGGCGAGGCCGGCCTGATGTCGCTGACCGGCTCCGGGCCCGACGACCCGCAGCGCGTGGGCGTGCCGATCGGCGACCTGCTCGCCGGCATCTACGGCGCGTACGGCGTGCTGGCGGCGCTGCACGAGCGGCACCGCACCGGCGTCGGGCAGGTCGTCCGGACGTCGCTCCTGGCGGCCGTCACCGGGGTGCACGCCTTCCAGGGCACGCGGTGGACGGTCGCCGGGGAGGTGGGGCGCGCGCAGGGCAACCACCACCCTTCGATCGCGCCGTACGGCCTGTTCCGCTGCCGTGACGGCGCCGTCCAGATAGCCGTCGGGTCCGAGGCGCTGTGGCAGAAGTTCTGCCTCACGTTCGGCCTCGACCCCGACGCGGAGGGCCTGCGGAGCAACCCCGAGCGGGTGGCCCGCCGCGACCAGGTGATCAAGGTGGTCGAGGACGTCTTCGACGCCTACGACGCCGACCCGCTGCTGGCGAAGCTGTCCGACGCCGGGATCCCCGCGGGCCGGGTGCGTACGCTCGACGAGGTGTACGCATGGGAGCAGACGGCGAGCCAGGGGCTGCTCGTCGACGTGGAGCACACGAGCCTCGGGCGGCTGACGCTGCCGGGCCCGCCGCTGCGGTTCTTCGACGCCGACGGCGCCGAGGTCACGCGGCGCGAGCACCGGGCGCCGCCGGTGCTCGATGAGCACGCCGCCCGGGTCCGGGCATGGCTCGACAGGTCGGGGGCGTCGTGACCCGGCGCTGGACGGCCCGCGAGCTGCTCGACCTGGTGCTCGACCCCGGCAGCTTCGAGTCCTGGGACGAGCCGGTCGACACCTCCGGGCACACTCCCGAGTACCGCGCCGTGCTGGCCGCCGCGGCCGAGAAGGCCGGCACCGACGAGTCCGTGCTCACGGGCCGCGGTCGCGTGCGCGGCCGGCCCGTGGTGGTGATCGTCAACGAGTTCCGGTTCCTCGGCGGGTCCATCGGCCGGGCCGCTGCGCGGCGGATCACCGCCGCCGTCCGGCGCGCGACGGCCGAAGGGCTGCCCGTGCTGGCCACGACCGCGTCCGGCGGCACCCGGATGCAGGAGGGCACCCCCGCCTTCCTCCGGATGGTCGAGATCTCGCGCGCCGTCATGGACCACCGCGACGCCGGCCTGCCCTACCTCGTCTACCTGCGGCACCCCACCACGGGCGGCGTCTACGCGTCCTGGGGCTCGCTCGCGCACCTCACGGTCGCCGAGCCGGGCGCGCTCATCGGCTTCCTGGGCCCGCGCGTGGTCGAGGCGCTGACCGGCAAGGCCCTGCCCGACGGCGTGCAGTCCGCCGAGAACCTCGCCGCGAAGGGCGTGCTCGACGGCGTCGTCACGCCCGAGAGCCTGCCCGCGCTGGTCGAGCGGGCGCTCGCGGTGCTGGTCGACCCGCCGTCGTCGGCCACGCTGCCGCGCCGGACGGGCGAGCCGTCCGGGACGGCGTCCGCCTGGGACTCCGTGCTGCGCACCCGGGCCGAGGGCCGCGTGGGCGTGCGGGACCTGCTGCGCTACGGCGCGTCGGGGACGGTGCGGCTGTCCGGCACGGACGAGGGCGAGCGGGACGAGTCGATGCTGGTCGCGCTCACGCGGCTGGACGGCCGCCCGTGCCTCGTCGTCGGGCAGGACCGGACCCGGCAGTCGGAGAGCACCCCGATGGGGCCCGCCGCGCTGCGCGTGGCCCGGCGCGCGATGGGGCTGGCCGAGGAGCTGCGGCTGCCGCTGGTCGCGGTGATTGACACCCCCGGGGCCGAGCTCTCGCAGGCCGCCGAGGAGGGCGCGCTCGCGGGCGAGATCGCGCGCTGCATGGCCGCGCTGACCCGGATGACCGTGCCGACGCTGTCGGTGATCCTCGGCCAGGGCTGCGGTGGCGGGGCGCTCGCGCTGCTGCCCGCGCAGGCCGTGATCGCGGCCGAGCACGCGTGGCTCTCGCCGCTGCCGCCCGAGGGCGCGAGCGTCATCGTGCACGGGGACACCACGCACGCCGCCGAGCTGGCGGAGGCGCAGCACATCCGGGCGGTGGACCTGCTCGCCGAGGGCGCGGTGCAGCGGGTGGTCCCGGAGCACGACGACGACACGGTCCGCGACGTCGCGGTGGCGGTCGCGGCGGAGTGCGCGGCGGTGCTGGCCGGTCGGTAGTTTCGGGTGGTCGGTAGAACGTCAGGTGGTCGGCACCTCGGAATACCGATCACCTGACATTCTGCCGACCACCCACGAATTGCCGACCACCCCGATCTGCCGACCACTCAGCTAGCGCTTCTCCACCGCCTTGCGGACCTGCTGGACCAGAGCGAACACCAGGAGTGCGGCGAAGGCGATCGAGGCCACGTTGTCGGGCAGCACCACCGACAGGCTCGCGCCGCCGAAGGAGAACACCGACGCGACCAGGCCGATGATCGCCGCGGTCTTCAGGTGCACCAGGCCGTTGCGGGCGTTGACCCAGGTGCCCGAGATCGCGGTGGGGATCATCGCGACCAGCGACGTGCCCTTGGCGAGCGCGGGGGCGAAGTCGAACAGCGCGGACAGCCCCGGCACGGCGATCTGCCCGCCGCCGATGCCGAGCAGGCCCGACGCGATGCCCATGACCAGGCCGAGGCCGACCATCCCGGCGCCGTCGAGCAGGCTGGGGATCCCCTGTGCCGTGCTGACCGACGGCGGGTCGGCGAACGCGTCGAGCAGGGACCGCACGATGCCCGCCACGAGCACGCCGACGAACAGCCAGCGCAGCAGGGTCTCGGGCACGCGCGCGAGCAGCCGCGCGCCGTAGGCCGCGCCGACCACGGAGCCGACCACGAGCAGCCCGGCGGAGATCAGGTCGACCGCCTGGTGCGTCAGGTACGGGATGGACCCGACGATCGCGGCCGGGAGGATCGCCGCCAGCGAGTAGGCGCTCGCGCGGCGCTGCGTCAGCCCGCCGAGCGAGGTCAGGAGCGGCACCATCACGATGCCGCCGCCGAGGCCGAACAGGCCGGAGAACGCTCCGCCGACGATCCCGACGAGTACGGCGCGGGGTGGGGTCAGGGAGTCGTCAGTCTGCTCGGTCACCCCGTGATGATCTCAGGTGAGCGGCGATGGTCCGCGCGCAGTCCAGGGACCCGGTGCTCGTGGTATCGATCTCCAGGTCGTACCGGACGCCCCGGTGGACGACGTCGGCCTGCTGCGCGGCCATGCCCGTGACCCGGTCGCCGCGGGCGGCCTCGCGCCGCCCGGCCACGGCCGGGTCGCACCGCACGCCGACCCAGAGCGTCGGCACGTCGCCCAGTGCGTCGAGCCAGGGGCGCTGCGACGCGCCGCCGCCGAGGAACACGTCGTCGACCACGAGGTGCGCGCCCGCGCGCGCCATGGCGACCAGCCCGGTGATCCAGGCGTCCTGCAGCGCCATGAAGTCCCCGCCGACGGCGACGCCGCCGTCGTCCGCGAAGCCGATGCCGTCGCCGCCGGAGGTCAGCCGGGCGGGCATCGCGTCGACGAGGGTGTCGACGCTGAGCGACAGCCAGGGCTCGGGCAGCACGGTCTGCAGGTCGCGGGCGATGGCCGACTTGCCGGAGCTCGACCCGCCGTTGAGGACGATGACCTGGGTGTTCATGCCGCCACCGTACGAGTGTCGGTGACGCGCGCTACAGTGATTTCCAAGTTGAGCGGAATAGACTCAACTTTGAGACGGTTTCATCGAGGTAGAACTCCGCCCACCATCACCAGCCCCGGGAGGCTTCATGGACACCAAGTTCACGACCATGTCGCAGCAGGCGATCGGCGACGCCATCCAGTCGGCGTCGGCCGCCGGCAACCCGCAGCTCGAGCCGGTCCACCTGCTCGCCTCGCTGCTCACGCAGGAGCGCGGCGTGGCCGTCGGCCTGCTCGACGCGGTCGGGGCGAACGCGCAGGCCATCGGCCAGCAGGTGCGCGCGGCCCTCGTCGCGCTGCCCCAGGCCAGCGGCAGCAGCACCGCCCAGCCGAGCGCGAGCCGCGCACTGGCGACGGTCCTCGACCTGGCGGGCAAGGAGGCCCAGGGCCTGGGCGACGAGTACGTCTCCACCGAGCACCTGCTCATCGCGCTGGCCGCCGGCCAGTCGTCCGCGGCGCAGATCCTGTCCGACGCCGGGGCCACCGCCGACGCCCTGCGCGCCGCGCTGCCCGCCGTCCGCGGCTCGGGCCGGGTCACCAGCCCCAACCCGGAGGGCACCTACAAGGCGCTGGAGCAGTACGGCACCGACCTGACCCAGCAGGCGCGCGACGGCAAGCTGGACCCGGTGATCGGCCGCGACTCGGAGATCCGCCGCGTGATCCAGGTGCTGAGCCGCCGCACCAAGAACAACCCGGTGCTCATCGGCGAGCCTGGCGTCGGCAAGACCGCAGTCGTCGAGGGGCTGGCGCAGCGAGTCGTCGCGGGCGACGTGCCCGAGTCCCTCAAGGGCAAGCGGCTGATCTCCCTCGACCTGGCCTCGATGGTGGCCGGCGCCAAGTACCGCGGTGAGTTCGAGGAGCGCCTCAAGGCGGTCCTGGAGGAGATCACGGCGTCCGACGGCGAGGTCGTCACCTTCATCGACGAGCTGCACACCGTGGTCGGGGCGGGCGCCGGCGGTGAGGGCGCCATGGACGCCGGCAACATGCTCAAGCCCATGCTCGCCCGCGGCGAGCTGCGCATGGTCGGCGCCACCACGCTCGACGAGTACCGCGAGCACATCGAGAAGGACCCCGCGCTGGAGCGCCGGTTCCAGCAGGTGTTCGTGGGCGAGCCGTCGGTGGAGGACACCGTGGCGATCCTGCGCGGGCTCAAGGAGCGTTACGAGGCGCACCACAAGGTGACGATCGCCGACTCGGCGCTCGTGGCCGCCGCCTCCCTCTCCGACCGGTACATCTCGGGCCGGCAGCTCCCCGACAAGGCCATCGACCTGGTCGACGAGGCCGCGTCCCGCCTGCGGATGGAGCTCGACTCGTCCCCGATCGAGATCGACGAGCTGCAGCGCGCGGTCACGCGCCTGGAGATGGAAGAGGTCGTGCTGTCCGAGTCGGCCGACGCCGCCTCCAAGGACCGCCTCGAACGGCTTCGCGCCGACCTCGCCGACCGCCGCGAGGCCCTCGCCGCGCTCACCGCGCGCTGGGAGTCCGAGAAGGCCGGGCACAACCGCGTCGGCGACCTGCGCGCGCGCCTCGACGAGCTGCGCACCGACGCCGAGCGCAAGCTCCGCGAGGGCGACCTCGAGGGCGCGGCGCGCATCCAGTACGGCGAGATCCCCGTGGTCGAGAAGGAGCTCGCGGCCGCCGAGGAGGCCGAGGCCGGCGCGGAGGACGAGCCCGAGGGCCTCGGCCCGGAGACCGCCGAGCCCCCGATGATCGCCGACAAGGTCGGCGCCGACGAGATCGCCGAGGTGGTCGCCGCCTGGACCGGCATCCCCGCCGGGCGCCTGCTGCAGGGCGAGTCCGAGAAGCTCCTGCACATGGAGGACGTGCTCGGGGAGCGCCTCATCGGGCAGCGGGCCGCGGTGGCCGCGGTGTCCGACGCCGTGCGGCGCACCCGCGCCGGCGTCTCGGACCCCGACCGGCCCACCGGCTCGTTCCTGTTCCTCGGCCCCACGGGCGTGGGCAAGACCGAGCTCGCCAAGGCGCTCGCGGACTTCCTGTTCGACGACGAGCGCGCCATGGTGCGCATCGACATGTCCGAGTACGCGGAGAAGCACTCCGTGGCGCGGCTCGTCGGCGCGCCTCCGGGCTACGTCGGGTACGAGGAGGGCGGCCAGCTCACCGAGGCCGTCCGGCGCCGGCCCTACTCGGTGGTGCTGCTGGACGAGGTGGAGAAGGCCCACCCCGAGGTCTTCGACATCCTGCTCCAGGTGCTCGACGACGGGCGCCTCACCGACGGCCAGGGCCGCACCGTGGACTTCCGCAACACGATCCTGGTGCTCACCTCGAACCTCGGCTCGCAGTTTCTCGTGGAACCGATGCTGTCGGACGAGGAGCGCCGCGACTCCGTGATGACGGCCGTGCGGGCGGCGTTCAAGCCCGAGTTCCTCAACCGGCTCGACGACGTGGTCATCTTCGACGCGCTGTCGCTCGACGAGCTCGGCCACATCGTCGACCTGCAGGTCGGTGCCTTCGCCAAGCGCCTCGGCGACCGGCGCATCACCCTGGAGGTGACCGCGGCGGCCCGCGAGTGGCTCGCCCTGGAGGGCTTCGACCCGGCCTACGGCGCCCGGCCGCTGCGCCGCCTCGTGCAGCGCGAGATCGGCGACCGCCTGGCGCGGCTGCTGCTCGCCGGCGAGGTGACCGACGGCGACACGGTGGTCGTGGACCGCGCCGACGGCGAGGGGCTCGCACTGGATCGGCGGGTGCTGACCGCCTAGGCGAGGGGCGCTCGCCCGGGCGCGAAGCCCGGGCGGGCGACCGCCTGGATGTGACGGTGTTGTGAAGGTGGCCGTCGGAACGCCCAGAACCCGAATTGCGACTCGTCCCTCTGTATGTGCGGGGTGAATCGTGCGCGGCCGGTCGCGCGGTGCCCGGCACGGTCAGGGAGGCCCGATGCTGCGTTTCCACTTCACCGCGGACGATCTGGCGCGGGTCCGGATCGCGCCTGGCCCGGACCCCATGTGGGAGACGCTGCTCAGCGCCCACCTGGTGAACCAGCGCTCGGGCTCCCTGCTGTTCGAGCCCTGGCGGGCGCGGGTGCTGACCGGCCTGCCGCCCGCGGCGCGCATGCTGCTGCGCCTGGCGCCGCCACGCGGCTACTCGCCGGACTTCCTCACGCCCGTCATCGGCTCGGGCGCGCCGCTGACCGGCCCCGACACGTTCGAGGTGGGCCTCGACGCCGTGCTGTCCACCTCGAGGTCTCGGCTCCGGCACGACATCTCGCGGCTGGCGCAGGGCCGCACTCCGCACCTGTGGATGCGGGACCTCGCCGACGGGTCGGTGTCGGCGGTGCGCGGGCTCGGCGTCGCGATGCGGGCGTACCACCAGCAGGCGGTCGGGCCGTACTGGAGCGGCATCCTCGCCGCCGTCGACGTGGACCGGGCGGCGCGCACCCGCGCCTGGGTCGAGGGCGGCACCGAGCACGCACTGCGCAGCCTGCACCCCGCGATCCGCTGGCAGCATCCCGTGCTGTCGGTCGCGACCGCCGCGGAGCGGGACGTCCACCTGGCTGGCCGCGGCCTGCTCATCGTCCCGTCCTACTTCTGCCACCGCGCCCCGATCTCGCTGGCCGACCCCGAGCTGCCGCCGCTGCTGCTCTACCCGATCACCCACGAGCAGGTCTGGACGGGCCGGCGGCCGGAGGACCGGGCCGACGAGGACGGCGGCCGCAGGCTCACCGCGCTGCTCGGCCGCACCCGGGCCGCGGTGCTGCGGGAGCTCGGCACCGAGGCGACCACCAGCGAGCTCGCGCAGCGCTTGGCGATCTCGCCGGCGTCCGCCTCCGAGCACGCGACCGTGCTGCGCAACGCCGGGCTCGTCGCCAGCGGGCGCGAGCGCAACACGGTGCTGCACGCGCTGACCCCGCTGGGCCGGACCCTGCTGGACGGCAACGAGCGCCGGGTCCCGACGGCGTCGGCTACTGCAGCAGATCCTGCGTGATCGGCTCCGAGGTCGTCGCCAGGCACAGGCCCACGCGGTCGCCGTCGGCCCACGACTCCTCGCTGGGGCCCCAGACCACGTAGCTCACCGAGCCGGCCACCGGGCTGGTGCGCGCGACCGGGCCGAGCTGCTTGGTGCCGCACACCTGCGCGATGCGCTTGTCGACGGCGTCGCGGCCGGGCCAGACGGCGGCGTCGGCGAAGTCCGTGCGGCCCACCACCTGGGCGGTGTGCGAGGCGTCGCAGGGGACCGCGAGCACCTCGGAGACCTCGCCGTCCGCGGGGACGCTCTCCACGCAGGAGCCGAGCACGAGCTGCAGCGGGTGCACCTCCTGCGGCTCCGCGATCATCGCTTCGATGGGCTCCCACTGCTGGCGGCCCACCACGTTCACGATCAGGGCGATCACCGCGACGATGGCCACCACGGCCAGCGTCGCGCCGCCGATCAGGGCGTAGCGGCGCCGCTTCGCGGACTCGTCCTCCGCCGTGGGCGGGCGCCAGCCGGCGTATGACGCCTCGGGCGCGTAGTCATGGACGGCCGGGAACGAGTGCGCCGAGCCGCCGGGGGTCCCGGGGAACGGCGACGGCGGCTGCTGCGGGGCGGGCTGCGTGGACGGCTGGGCCGGGGTCTGCGCGGCCGGCTGGTGCTGCGCCGGCGCGGCGGGCGTCGGGAACGGGCTCGCCGGCGCGGGGGCCGGCGGGGTGCGGGTCGCCGGGGAGGCGAAGAGCTCCGACTCCGCGGTGGCGTCCTCGGCGGCGGCCGCTTCGTCCGTCCCGGCGTCGTCCGTGGTCGCCCGCCCGGCGGCGGCCTCCGCGGGTGCCTCGGCGGCGGGTGCGTCTGCGGCCGGTGCGTCGCCGGCGGGCGCGTCGGCGGGGGAGTCGGCAGACGCCTCTGCCGGGGAGGCTGCCGACGTCGTCGCCTCGGCGCCGTCCTCTGTCTCGTCCTTGGCCGCGACCGTGCGGGGACCCAGCGCCTTCTTGTGCGCCGCCGAGATGGCCGCGAACGAGAGCGCCTTGAAGTCGAAGTTCTCGTCGATCACCGGGACGTTGCCGGCCGGCTTCTTGTCGTCCTCCGGGGCGTCGGCCTTCTGCTCGGCCTGCTCCGCGGGCTTCTCGTCCGCCTGCTCGACGTCGACGTCGACGTCGACGGCGGGCTCGGCGGGCGAGCCGGCGGCGTCGTCCGCCGGGGCCTCGGGAGTCTCGGACTCCGGTGCTTCGGACTCCTGCGCCTCGGGCGCGGTCGGCGCGGCGGCGCGAGTGGGCGGGACGATCGCGATCTCCTCGGTGGGCGCCTCGTAGCGCTTCGGGCGGTTCGACGGTGCGGGCGGCTCGGCGGGCCCGACGTCCTCGGGCTCGGGGACCGGCTTCGGCGCGGGCCTCGGCGCCTCGGCGGCGGAGTCCCCGGCGGGACTGTCCACGGGCTCGTCCACAGCGTTGTCCACAGGCTCGTCCACGGAGTCGCCGACGGGCTCGTCCGCGGCACCATCCACAGCGTTGTCCACAGCATCGTGCCCAGCTACAGGAGTGTGCTCAGCCGCACCGGAGTCCGCGGCAGCACCGGCGTCCGCGTCGGCGCCCTCCGGGGCCTCGCCCACCGGTTCGGAGGCGTCCGCGTCGTCGTCGCTGTCGCCCTTGCCGGAGGGGCCCTGGGGAGCCGGGCCGGGCTCCGAATCGACCTCGGACGCCTTCGCGACAGGATCCGAAACGGGGATCTCGGCGACTTCAGTGGCGGCCGGTGTCTGGTCGGGCGTCGACGTCATGCAGTTAACTTACCGACATTCTGTAACGACCCTGCCACCGGAACGGTACCCGTTTCGAGAGCACTCGATTTATGGACAATTTCACCCGATGATTTCCTCATCGAGAGTGGAACCTCAGCACATCACAGCGGGCGCGCGACGGATCAGTCGGCGAGGTCGACAATCACCGGCACGTGGTCGGAGGCGCCCTTCCCCTTGCGCTCGTCGCGGTCGATCGCGGCCCCCGCGGCGCGTCCGGCGAGCGCCGGCGAGGCCCAGCAGAAGTCGATCCGCAGGCCCTTGTTCCGGGGGAACGCGAGCTGCTGGTAGTCCCAGTAGGTGTACGTGTGCTCCTCGGGCAGGAACTTGCGGGTCAGCTCCGTGTACCCGGCCTCGCCGAAGGCCTCGAACGCGGCCCGTTCGGGCGGGGACACGTGCGTCTTGCCGGCGAAGTCCGCGGCGTCGTAGACGTCGGTGTCCAGCGGGATCACGTTCCAGTCCCCGGTGAGCGCGACGGCGTCGCCGGCGTCGGCCCAGGTCTTCGCCGCCGTCCGCAGGGACTCCAGCCACGCGAGCTTGTAGGCGTAGTGCGGGTCGTCGAGCGCGCGGCCGTGCGGCACGTACAGGCTCCACACGCGGACGCCGCCGCAGGTCGCGCCGATCGCGCGTGCCTCGAGCGGCGGGGCCACGTCGAGCAGGGCGTCCGGGTCGGCGTCGGCGGCCGCCTTGGCGAAGCCGGGCTGCTCCGGGAAGTGGGTCGCGACGTCGGCCAGGCCCACGCGCGACGCGATGGCCACGCCGTTCCACTGGGAGAGGCCGAAGTGCGCCACCTCGTACCCGGCGGCCTCGAAGGCCGCGGTGGGGAACTGGTCGTCCCGGCACTTGGTCTCCTGGATCGCCAGGACGTCGGTCTGCGACCGGTCGAGGAAGGCGAGCACGCGGTCGACCCGCGTGCGGATCGAGTTGACGTTCCAGGTGACGAGGCGCACAGGCTCACCCTATGTTCACCCCGACTACCCTGGCACCGTGCAGAACCTCAGCAGGCGTCCTGTCGGTGCCGTCGTCGTCCTCACGTCAGCGGTCCTGCTCACGGCGTGCTCCGCCGGCAGCTCGTCCGGCGGGGCCTCGGCCGGGCGTACCGACGTCGTCGTCGGGCTGACCGGGGAGCCCACCAACCTCGACTTCACCACGACGTCCGGCTCGGCCATCCCGCAGCTGCTGATGAACAACGTCTACGAGGGCCTGGTGACGATCGACCAGGAGGGCGAGGTGCAGCCGCAGCTCGCCGAGAAGTGGAACATCAACGGCGACCGCACCGTCTACACCTTCACGCTGCACGACGGCGTGACCTTCTCCGACGGCTCGGCCTTCACCGCGGACGACGTCGTCGCGTCGATCGACCGGGTCCAGGACGACTGGACGCTGAGCCTGAAGTCGAAGATGGACGTGGTCGAGAGCGTCGAGGCCGTCAGCGACACCGAGGTCGCCGTGACCCTGACGCACCCCAGCAACGCCTGGCTGTTCGACATGGGCACGTCCGTGGGCGCCATGTTCCCCGACGACCTGTCCGTCGACCTGGCCACCGAGGCCGTCGGCACCGGCCCGTACACGGTCGAGGAGGTCGCCACCGGCGAGCACGTCACGCTCGCCGCCCGCGACGACTACTGGGGCGAGGCCCCCGCGCTCACCGACGTCACCGTCCGGTACTTCGCCGACGCGAACGCGCAGGCCAACGCCGTCCGCGCCGGCGACATCGACATGGCGTACAACATGCAGGCCCCGGACCTGATCTCCGGGCTGGAGCAGGACCAGGACCTCCAGGTGATCGACGGCACCTCGACGGGCGAGGTGCTGCTCGCGCTGAACAACGCCCGGCCGCCGTTCGACGACCTGAACGTACGCCGCGCGATCATGTACGCGATCGACCGCAAGGCCGTGCTGGACACGGCCTGGGCCGGGCACGGAGAGCTCATCGGCTCGATGGTGCCGCCCACCGACCCCTACTACCAGGACCTGACCGGCGCCTACCCGTACGACCCCGACCGGGCGCGCGAGCTGCTGGCCGAGGCCGGCGCCGAGGACCTGAGCATCACCTTCGACGTGCCGACCCGCCCGTACGCCGAGGCCGTCGCCCAGGTGGTGGTCTCGCAGCTCAAGGAGGTCGGCATCGACGCGAAGATCGTCCCGGCCGAGTTCCCCGCGGTCTGGCTCGACAAGGTGTTCACCGAGCACGACTACGAGATGTCCGTGATCCTCCACACCGAGGCCCGGGACATGCTCACCATCTTCGGGGACCCCGACTACTACGTGGGCTACGACAACCCGGAGCTTGGCCAGCTGGCCGAGAAGGCCGACGAGGGCAGCCCCGACCAGTACGTCGCCGGCATGCAGGAGGTCTCCCGGATGATCGTCGACGACGCCGCGAGCGACCCGCTGTTCCTCTTCCCCAACACGGTGGTGGCCGACGCGGCCCTGTCGGGCATCGCCGCGAACGCCACCACGGAGTCCATGGACCTGACCGGCCTGCGCTGGTCGGACCGCTGATCCGGCCGACGCCGGACGCCGCCCCGTGGTCAGACACCTCGCCTCGCACGCCGCACAGCTCGTCGTCACGCTGCTGGTGGCGACGGTCGCGATCTTCGTGCTGCTGCGCGTGCTGCCGGGCGACCCCGCCGCCGTCGCGCTCGGGATCGAGGCGTCGCCCGAGGCGCTCGCGGCCTGGCGGGCCGAGCACGGCACGGACGGGTCACTGGTGGTCCAGTACCTGCAGTGGGTGGGCGGGCTGCTCACCGGAGACCTCGGCACCAGCTACGTGACGTCGCAGGAGCTGACGCCGCTGGTCGCGGACCGGGTGCAGGTCACGGGCATCCTCGTGCTGCTCGGCATGCTGATCGCGCTGGTGGTCGCGGTGCCGGTGGGCACGATGGCCGCCGTCTGGCACCGGAACGCGGGCGGCGTGACCCTCTCGGCGGTGAGCCAGGTGGGCGTGGCCGTGCCGAACTTCCTGGTGGGCGTGCTGCTCGTCGCGGTCTTCGCGGTGCGGCTGGGCTGGCTCCCGTCGGGCGGGTGGACGGCGCCGGCCGACGGGCTCGGCGAGTTCTGGCGGCACGTGCTGCTCCCCGCCGTCGCGCTGGGCTCGGTGCAGGCCGCGATCATCACGCGGTACGTGCGCAGCGCGGTGCTGGAGATCATGCGCGAGGACTTCCTGCGGACCGCCCGCGCCAAGGGGCTCACCTTCACCGGCGCCCTGGTGCGGCACGGGCTGCGGAACGCGGGCGTGCCGATCGTGACCGTCGTGGGCGTGCAGATCGCGTCCATGCTGATCGGCGCCGTGGTGATCGAGCGGGTGTTCGCCGTGCCGGGGCTCGGCAGCCTGCTGCTGGACTCGGTGGGCAACCGCGACCTCCTGGCCGTGCAGTCGATCGTGGCGGTGCTCGTGGTGCTGGTGGTGCTCCTGAACTTCCTGGTCGACCTGGCCTACACCCTGCTGGACCCGCGCCTGCGGAGGGCGGCATGACCGGGGCGCGGCGCCGCACCCCGTCGGTCGAGCCTGTCGAGACCCGTCGCCGTCTCGGCGCGCACCCGCAGCTCGTCATCGGCGCCGTACTGGTGGGGCTGGTGCTGGTCACGGCCCTCGTCTCGCTCGTCTGGACCCCGTACGACCCGGAGCACGCGGGCGCCGAGCGGCTGCTGCCGCCGGGGGCCGAGCACTGGTTCGGCACCGACCGGTTCGGCCGCGACGTGTTCTCGCAGGTCATGGCCGGCGCGCAGATCACGCTGCTCGTGGGGCTGGTCGCGGTCGGGATCGCCGCGCTGGTGGGCGTGCCGCTCGGCGTGCTCGCCGGGATGCTCCAGGGGTCGGGCCGCGGCCGGCCGGCCGCGGTGCTCATGCGCGGCACCGACATCCTGCTCGCGTTCCCCGGCCTGCTGCTCGCGATCGTGCTGGGCGCCGTCTACGGCGCGGGCACGGTCACCGCGATGGTCGCGCTCGGCATCGGCTCCATCCCCGCGTTCGCGCGCGTCGCGCGCAGCGGGACGCTGCAGGTGATGCGGTCCGACTACGTGCTCGCCGCCCGGGCCGCGAACCGCGGCGAGGTCGCGATCGCGGCGCGGCACGTGCTGCCCAACATCGCCGGCACGGTGCTGGTGCAGTGCTCCGTGAACTTCGCGATCGCCGTGCTCGCCGAGGCCGGGCTGTCGTTCCTCGGCCTCGGCACTCCCCCGCCCACGCCGTCGTGGGGCCGCATGCTGCAGGAGTCCCAGCAGTTCCTCGGCCTGGCCGACCACCTCGCGATCGTGCCCGGGGTGGCCATCGCCGTCGCCGTGCTCGGCTTCAACCTGCTGGGCGACGGGCTCCGCGACGTCCTGGACCCGCGGCTCGCGACCGACCCCGGGCCCGCCGCGCCACCGCGGGTCGAGCCTGCCGAGACCCTCGCACACTCGCCGGTCGAGCCTGTCGAGACCCCCGCACTCGACCTGCGTGGCCTGACCGTCCGCACGACGAGCGGCCGCACCCTCCTGGACGACCTCTCGCTGCGGGTCGCCACGGGGGAGCGCGTCGGGCTGATCGGCGAGTCCGGATCCGGCAAGACCATGACGGCGCTCGCGGCCCTCGGCCTGCTGCCCGACGGCGTCACGGCGACCGGGCACGTCGGCCTCGCCGGCGTCGACGGCAACCTCCTGGACCGGGGCGAGCGGGCCCTGGCCCGCCTGCGCGGCCAGGAGATCTCGATGGTCTTCCAGGAGCCGATGACCGCGCTCAACCCGCTGATGCGCGTGGGCCACCAGGTCGCCGAGGCCATGACCCTGCACGGCACGGACGGGCGGACGGCGACGCGCCGTGCGGCGGAGCTGCTCGCCGAGGTGGGCCTGCCCGACGGCGCCGCCCGGCGGTACCCGCACGAGCTGTCCGGCGGGCAGCGGCAGCGTGTGGTGCTGGCGACGGCGCTGGCCAACGACCCGGCCGTGCTCGTGGCGGACGAGCCGACGACGGCCCTCGACGTCACCGTCCAGCGCCAGGTGCTCGACCTCATGACGCGGCTGGTCAGCGACCGGGGCGCCGGGCTGCTGTTCATCACGCACGACCTGGCCGTGGTGTCCCAGGTGTGCGAGCGCGTGGTGGTGCTGCTCGACGGCGTCGTGGTCGAGGAGGGCCCGGTCGACGAGGTGTTCGCGCACCCCCGGCACGAGTACACGCGGCGGCTGCTGGCGGCGTCGACCCTCGAACCTCGCCCGTCGCCGGCCGAGCCCCCGTCGCCGGTGGAGCCCCCGGAGGTGCTGGTCGAGCCCCCGCTGGTCGAGCCCCCGTCGCTGGTCGAGCCTGTCGAGACCCCGGAACCCGCCCTGATCCGGGTCCAGGACGTGACCCGCACCTACGCGCACCGGGGCCAGACGGTCCAGGCGCTGCGGGGCGTGTCCCTCGCGGTCCGGGAGGGGCAGCGGTTCGGGATCGTGGGGGAGTCCGGATCGGGCAAGTCCACGCTGTTGCGGATCGTCGCGGGGCTCGACCGGGCCACGTCGGGCCGGGTAGTGACCGCGGGCGTCGAGCTGAGCCCGGCCGAGCCGCGCGACCTGGGCGGCCTGCGCTCCGCGCTGCAGCTCGTGTTCCAGGACCCGTACGGGTCGCTCGACCCCCGGATGACCGTCGGCGATATCGTGGCGGAGCCGCTGCTGAACGCGATGAACGTCCGGGACGGCGGCCCGCGCTCGGCGGCCGGACGGCGTGACGCGGTGCGCGAGATGCTGGACGCCGTCGGCCTGCCGCTCGACTCGGCCGAGCGGTACCCGCACCAGTTCTCCGGCGGCCAGCGGCAGCGCATCGCGATCGCCCGGGCGCTGGTGTGCCGCCCGCGCATCCTCGTGGCGGACGAGCCGGTCAGCGCCCTCGACGTCTCCGTCCGGCGGCAGGTGCTGGACCTGCTCGCGCGCCTGGCTGACGAGCGCGCGCTGACCCTCCTGCTGGTGTCGCACGACCTCGGCGTCGTGCGGCACGTCTGCGACCACGTCGCCGTGATGCACGACGGCCTGATCGTGGAGCAGGGGCCCACCGCCCAGGTCTACGACGACCCGGCGCACGAGTACACGCGCCGCCTGCGCGCGGCGACGCCGCTGCTGCGCTGACCTGCACCGACACCCGCGCCGCTCCGGACATTCCACCCCAACGATCCGGGCGCACGCGGCGTCTGCCCTCGTGAAGGCGGTATTCGACCGCCGGCGTCCTCACGAAGGAGACAGGCAGATGCGCGCCAGAACGGGTGCAGCGGCAGCGGCGATCGCGGTGGCGGTCGCGCTGGGTACGGGGGTACCGGCGTGGTCGTCCGGGGGGACGGGGTCCGGCGGGGAGGGCGCCGACGCGACGGGCGGGACGGCTGCCGCGCCGGCGTCGTCCGCGACGGTCACCCTGATCACGGGCGACCAGGTCGATGTCGGGCGGTACCCCGACGGCCGCAGGTCCGTCACGGTGCGGCCTGCGGCGGGCCGCGAGGGGATCGCCTTCCAGAAGCTGGTCCAGGGTGACAGCGTGCGGGTGATCCCCGGTGACGTCGCGCGCCTCGTGCCTGACCGCCTGGACCCGGCCCTGTTCGACGTAACGGGGCTCGTCGCCGCCGGGTACGACGACGCGCACCGGGACACGGTCCCCGTCATCGTGCAGGACGCCGCGGTGGCGGACGCGGCGGCCACCCCGTCCGTCACCCCGGACGGGTCCGGTGCCGCGGCATCGGCCCGCCTCGCGCAGCACGACGAGCTCGACTGGGCGGCACTCGGACTCGAACCCGAGCGGAGCCTGCCGTCGGTCGGCGCCGTCTCGGCCGACCTGGACCGGGCCGCGGCCGCCGACCTGCTCGCGACGCTGGACCCGGCCCCGGCGGCCCGCTCGGCGGCGCCGGGCGTAGAGGCCGCACCGGCCGTCAAGGTCTGGCTCGACGGGCACGTCGAGGCGCTCGACGTGGGCTCGATGCCGCAGATCGGCGCGCCGGCCGCCTGGGACGCCGGGTTCACCGGCGACGGGGTGACCGTCGGAGTGCTCGACTCCGGCCTCGACGCGACCCACCCCGACCTCGACGACGTACTGGTCGGGGCACGCGACTTCACCGGCTCCGGGGACACCCAGGACCGGTACGGCCACGGCACGCACGTGGCCTCCATCGCCCTCGGCTCGGGCGAGGCGTCGGACGGCGACAACCGCGGCGTGGCCCACGGCGCCGACCTCCTGGTCGGCAAGGTCCTCGACGACTTCGGCGGCGGTGAGTCGTCGTCGATCATCGACGGCATGGAGTGGATCGCGGAGGCCGGGGCGGACGTGGTGAACATGAGCCTCGGCGAGTCCGAGCGCTACACCGACGGCACGGACCCGTTCTCGATGGCGGTCGACACGCTGAGCGACCGGTACGGGACGCTCTTCGTCGTGGCCGTGGGCAACGAGGGCCTGTACGGCGCCGTCGTCCCGCCGGGGGCCGCGAACTCGGCCCTGACCGTCGGCGCCGTGGACGATGACGACCAGGTCGCGTACTTCTCCAGCCGCGGACCGCGGGTGCGGGACTACGCGATCAAGCCGGACATCACGGCGCCGGGCGTCGAGATCGTCGCGGCCCGTGCCGCCGGCACCAACGAGGGGGAGGACGCCGGCCCCTACACGGCCTGGAGCGGCACCTCCATGGCCGCGCCGCACGTCGCCGGTGCGGCAGCCGTGCTCAAGCAGGCGCGCCCCGAGCTCACGGGCCCGCAGCTCAAGTCCGTCCTGATGGGCTCGGCCGTGCACACCAGCGGCGGGGCCTTCGACGAGGGCGCCGGACGCGTCCTCGTCCCCGCCGCGCTAGACCTGCCCGTGGTGCCGACGCCCGCCTCGCTGTCGTTCGGCGGCTTCGAGTACCCGCAGGAGGGCGCCTCCACGAGGACGCTCACCTACGAGAACCCCGGCGCGGCCGCGATCACGCTGGACCTCGCGGTCGAGGCGTCGGACCAGGACGGCGAGCCGCTGCCCGCCGGCGCCGTCACGCTGGACGCCACGTCCCTGACGGTGCCCGCCGGGGGCACGGCGGCGATCGACGTCGGCGTCGACCGGACGGCCGGTGCCGTCGAGCGCCGCTACTCGGGCGCGGTCACGGCCACGGACGCCGAGGGTCGCGAGGTCCGCACGCCGCTCGGCTGGTACAAGGAGCCCGACCTCGCCGACCTGGACATCCGGACGCTCGGGCGTGACGGCCAGCCGCACACCGGGTCCTCCAGCGTGCGCATCGTGAACGTGGACGACCCGACCCTGTTCGACCAGCACGGGGAGATCGGCCCCGAGGGCCTGGACCTGCGGGTGCCGCCGGGCCGGTACTCGGTCACGGGCTTCCTGTGGACCACCGACGAGGAGTACGTCGTCTCCGAGGTCTCCGCCGTGCTCCGGCCGGAGGTGACCGTCGCCGACGACACCACGGTCGTGCTCGACGCCCGCGAGGCGCGCGAGCTGAGCGTGTCCACCCACCGGCCCGCCGCGGTCCGGTGGATCGCGCTGGAGGACACCCGGACCACGGCGGCGGGCGACGACCCGTTCGGGTTCGGCACCCTGGTCGGGGCCGACGCGAAGGCGTACGCGACGCCGACCGATGCGCCCGTCGCGGTCGGCACGTACGACCTGCAGACCCACTTCGTCCTGGAGCAGCCGGTGGCGGCGGGCCGGGCGCCGTCGTACACCTACGACCTGCTCTACACGCAGGACGTCGTGGACACGTTCCGCTTCCGGGCGACGGCCCGGAACACGGCCGCGGTCGCGACCACGTACGCGTCCCTCGGCGCCGACCACGCCGCCGAGAGCGCCCGGGTCGGCACCGCGCCCGGTCACCTGTGGGGCTCGGCCCTGGGGAGCCCGGTCGCGATCCCGGGCCGGCGCACCGAGTACCTGAGCGCGAACGGTGTCGCCTGGGGCCTCCAGGTGTACACGGGCTCGGCGGACGACCCGCAGCAGGGCTGGTTCGACGCCCCTGCACGCACCTACGCGCCGCGGGAGAAGGCCCGGACCACGGTGGGTGGCGCCGTCCTGAGCACGCGTGCGGAAGCCGGAACGTTCACCGTCGCGGACGACACGCTCGGCCTCCGCCTCGTGCCGTGGAGCGACGCGGAGGGGCACCCGTTCGCCGGCTTCAACGGGCAGAGCACCCGCCTGCGGGTCTGGCAGGACGGCGAGGCCGTGCTCGACCGGACGCGGCCCTCGGCCGAGGTGGCGCTCCCCGCGGGCGGCGCCGACCACCGCGTGGTCCTCGACGCCCGCCACGAGTCCTCCTGGTGGGAGCGGTCCACGCGGACGCGGACCGAGTGGCGGTTCCGCGCGGCGCCGGACGCCGCCACCGGCCCGGCCGTGCTCGACGTCGGCTACGCGGTCAAGGGCGTCGACGCGCGCAACGCGGCACCCCGCGGCACGCGGGTCACGCTCACGGTCGGGCACCAGACCGGTACCCCGGAGGGCCGGTCCGCGAAGAACCAGGTGACGAACGCCCGCCTGTGGTGGTCCGCCGACGACGGCGCCACCTGGCACGCCGTCCCCCTCGCCGACAAGCGGGCCGGGACGTTCACCGGGCCGGTACGGGTACCGCGGGGCACCGAGCACGTCTCGCTCCGGGTCGAGGCGCGGGACGCGTCGGGCGGCTCGATCAAGCAGACGGTGATCCGCGCGTACGCCGTGCGCTGACCCGAGCCCGCGGCGCACGTGTCAGACGTACAGGTCCCCCGGGTGACCTGTACGTCTGACACGTGCGTCTCTCGGTGAGACTGTTACCCCGGCGCGCGAGCGGACATTCCAGTACGTGACGACCTTACGAAGTCTTCCCGACGGCGATCCCCCGTCGGACGAGGACCGGATCACCGAGCTCTGGCGCGCGTACGCCTGGCGCGTCCAGGCCTATGCCCTGCGCCACGTGGAACCGCACGACGCGCAGGAGGTGGTCTCCGAGACCTTCCTCGTCGCGTGGCGACGCCTGGCGAGCCTGCCCGGCGACCCGCTGCCCTGGCTGCTGGTGGTGGCGCGCAACGTGGTGCGCAACCAGCGCCGGGCTGCCCGACGGCGTAGCGCGGCCGAGGGGGAGCTCGTCCGCCTGGCGCGCGTCGCCCGGGCGGCAGACGACACCGTGGCGACCGTGAGCCGCCGCGACTCGATGATCGCCGCGCTCCTCCGGCTCGCGCCGAAGGAGCGGGAGGCGCTGCTGCTCACCGGATGGGACGGGCTCGCACCGGCCGACGCCGCGCGGGTCGCCGGATGCTCGGTCGCGGCGTTCAAGATGCGGCTGTCGCGAGCGCGCCGCCGGCTCGAGTCCGAGAGCGCGGAGCCGTCGACGTCGTCCGCGACCGGCGAGCGCCGCTCGAACCCTGGGGCCGGCCCCGCAGGTGTTGTGGCCGACCCGGCCGTGAGGAGGGCACGATGAACCGCACGAGGTACGACGACCTGCTGGAGCTCGCACCGACCAAGGCCGTGGACGGCACCGGCCTGGAGGTCGCGCGCGCGGCCTTCGAGCGGGGCCGCTGGCACGAGCAGGCAGACGGGATGCTCACCATGGGCGGCCGGGGAGGTCCCTTCGTGTCGGGCCCGCGCCGCGCGTGGAGCGTGGGACGGGTCCTGGTCCTGCTGACCGCGACCGTGCTGCTGTTCGGGGCCGGGGTGGTCGGGACGGTGCTGCTCAATGACGTGGCGCAGCCGGCGGACATGGGCCCGCAGGTGGAGTCACCGGATCCCCGGACGGGTCCCACCGCCTCGCCGTCGCCCACGGCGGAGGACAGGGCCGCGGAGGACGTCACGGCGGCGCGGTGCGACGGTCCCGGCTCGAGCCTCGACGGTTCCCCGGTGATCCTGCCGTCCGAGTGGTCCGGGGTGCTCGACCACGGCTGGATGCTGCCGGACGTCCCGGTGACGGCCGCGCCGAGGCTGCACAGCGCGCCGGTGGAGTGCGCGGTACGGACCGCCGTCGTCGTGTTCGCCGATGCGGCAGACGGCCGGGCCGTGGCCGTGTACCCGGGCAAGATGGGTGCGGACCTCCCTGATCCACGCGCGTCGTTGGACCGGGCCGAAGTGGAGACACTCCCGTCGGGGGACCACTACGTGGTGTGGAGCGACGAGCTCGGAGATCCCTGGTACGCCCACGCCGGCGGCATCTCGGTAGAGGAGTTCCGGGCGATCCTGAAGTCCCTCACCTACGGCCCCGACGGTTCCGCGACGGGTCCCGCGCCGGACGGGTTCGAGCAGGTCGGGGTACCGGAGGTGGAACCCGGGACCACGATCTACCTCTGGCAGATGTGGCACGACGAGGCGAACTCGTACCTCTGGGTGACCTGGCCGGTCACGACGCCGATCGAGGCCGGCATCGCCGACGGGAGCAACCACGAGGCGGTCGAGTTCGACGGCGGTGTCGCCCTCTACGACGAGGGCGTGTCGAGCACGGGTTCCAACCCGCCGAGCCTCCGGTGGGACAAGGACGGCGCCCGCTTCTGGCTCCTGGACTCCGGCGCTGACCTGGAGACGCTCAAGGAGCGCGCGCGTTCCGTCCAGCCCCTCGAGCTCGACGATCCACGGCTGACGCCCTTCCTGGACCGCTGACCCACCACTCCGAGGCACGTGTCAGACGTACAGGTCCCCCGGGTGACCTGTACGTCTGACACGTCCGTGGCCGTTGGTCGGTGTAGCCTCCTGCGCGAGATGAGCGAGCACGTGACCAGCGACGACAGCGACCTCCCCGCGCCCGCTGAGAGCATCCCGGGAGCCCGGACGCCGCGCACCGGCAAGCCGCCCATCCGGCTGATCTACGTGCCCGGGCTGGGCGACCGGATGCCGCCCCTGGTGCACCTCCAGCGCGAGGCGCTGCGCACCTGGCGCGCCCTCGGCGTGCGCACCACGATGTTCCGCGTGCGCTGGTCGTCCGACGCCTCGTTCGAGGAGCGGCTGGACCGGCTCGACGCCCTGGTCGAGCAGTTCGAGCAGCGCGGCGAGCGGGTCGCGCTCATGGGCGCGTCCGCGGGCGCCGGCGCGGTGCTGGCCGAGTACGCCCGACGCCGCTCGATCGTCGCCGTCGTGATCATCGCCGGGAAGTTCCTCGAACCCGAGGACATCATCAAGCCCGTGCTCGAACGCAACGCGCCGTTCGCGCAGTCGCTGTCGACCGTGCCGAAGCTCCTGGAGGAGCTGGGCCCCGACGACCGGGCCAAGATCTTGAGCCTCCGCTCGGCGCGCGACGGCGTGGTCGACGACGAGGACACGCTCCTGGAGGGCGCCGTCAACGAGACGATGCGCGTGGTGGGGCACGTGATCGCCATCGGCTACGCGCTGATGTTCCGCGCGCGGCGGGTCGTCCGGTTCCTGCGCGAGGTCGTGACGGACTGACCCGGAACCCCGCCGTTCCGGGGCCCGGGGTGCTAACGTGTCTCACATCGTGAGCACTTTCCTCTGTTCCTGCTGTCGCCGCTGAGCGGTCGCCCAACGGGCGACCCCCTGGCGCGTCTCCTCGCGCCGCCGACAGCAGCTCCTGCTCACCATGCATCCCCGTGCACGCGCACCGGGCTCCCGCACTCCTCCGTCCGGAGGTCTCGGAGCACACGGGCGAGGTCTCGTCGATGCCGGGGCGGTCGCCGTCGGCGCACCCCACCCGGCACCCTCGAAAGGACCCTCCCATGCCCGGCATCCCCGTACTCGACCTCTCGCTGCTCGACGGCGGCCCCGACGACCAGGCCCGCTTCCGCGACGAGCTGCGGCGCGCGACCCACGAGGTCGGCTTCTTCTCCCTGGTCGGCCACGGCGTCCCGCGCGAGCTGATCGACCGCGCGTACGCGACCGCCCGCGAGTTCTTCGGCCTCCCCGAGGAGCAGAAGCGCGCGATCGAGAACGTGCACAGCCCCCACTTCCGCGGCTGGACTCGGATGGGCGGCGAACGCACGCTCGGCCGCGTGGACCAGCGCGAGCAGATCGACATCGGCGCCGAACGCCCGGCCGTCCCGGCCGGGCCCGGCGTCCCCGACTACTGGGTCCTGGAGGGCCCCAACCTGTGGCCCGAGTCCCTGCCCGCCCTGCGTGAGGTCGCGGAGGAGTGGCTCAGCCGGCTCGACGGCGTCGCCACGCGGCTGCTGCGCGCCTGGGCGGAGTCGCTCGGGGCGCCGTCCGACACGTTCGACGCCGTGTTCGAGCGGCCCTCGCCGCACCTGAAGATCGCCCGCTACCCGGGCGTCGAGGCCGCGGCGCCCGCGCAGGGCGTCGGCGCGCACAAGGACCTCGGCGTGCTCACCCTCCTCTCGGTCGAGGACGGCAAGGCCGGCCTCCAGGTCGAGAAGGACGGCGAGTGGCTCGACGTCGTGCCGCCCGACGGCGCGTTCGTGGTGAACATCGGCGAGCTGCTCGAGATCGCGACGGACGGCTACCTCAAGGCGACGCTGCACCGCGTGGTGTCCCCGGCGGCCGGGACCGAGCGCATCTCGATCCCGTACTTCCACGGGCCGGCACTGGACGCGACGATCCCGGACGTCGAGCTGCCGCCGGACCTCCGTGCGGAGGCCCCCGGTGTGACGGCGGACCCGGCCAACCCGCTGCACGCCGTGTTCGGCGACAACTGGCTCAAGAGCCGGGTCCGCGCGCACCCGAACGTGGTCCAGGCGCAGCACCCGGGCCTGCTGCAGCAGGCGTGAGCACCTCGCCTCCAGCACGTGTCAGACCTACGGATCCCCCGGGTGACCTGTGGGTCTGACACGTGGCACGGGGTAGCGCGCCTTACGGATCCTTCAGGAACAGTGCGTGTCCGGGCTCTTGTCCGTGGCGCCCCGGCGTCCGCAGAATCTGGCCATGACGACCACCCAGGACACCTCCGCCGCCGTCGCCCACTTCGCCGGCCGCCTCGCCTTCGAGACCGACGTCAGCGACGTCCACGCCGCGCTCGCCGGGGGCAGCCCGTTCACGCTGGTCGACGTGCGCTCCCCGGCCTGCTGGGACCAGGGGCACGTCCCGGGCGCGGTGCACCTGCCCGGCGGCAAGGTGCGCCTGCGGGCGGAGCAGACCGTCGACCGGGACAAGCCCGTCGTCGTCTACTGCTGGGGTCCGGCGTGCAACGGCGCCACGAAGGCTGCCCTGGAGTTCGCGAAGCTCGGCTACCAGGTCAAGGAGATGATCGGCGGCTTCGAGTACTGGGTCCGGGAGGGCTTCGCCTACGAGACGGCGACCGGCCCGGTGCAGCCGGAGGTGGACCCGCTGACGTCCCCGATCTGACGCGGCCGCCGCGAACCGCGTCGAAGCGCACTTCGCACTCGGACGGCGGGCGGAGCGTCAGGCCGGGCGGTAGCGGTTCTCCGGGCGGCCCGTCGTGCCGTACCGGGGCGTCACCTGCGCGTATCCCTCCGTGACCAGGTGCTCCAGGTAGCGGCGGGCGCTGACCCGCGACATGCCGACCACCTTCGCGACCTCGGCTGCCGACGCGTCCCGGGCCACCGCCCCGGCCTCCCCGCACAGCCCCGCCAGCGCCTCCCGCACCAGGTCGCGGCTCCGGGACGACAGTCCCTTGGGCAGCCGGTCGACGGCGGAGCGCGATCCGGCCAGGAGCTGGTCCACCTCGTCCTGGTCGAGCGTGTCCTGGGCGCGGCGTACGTCCTCGCGGCGCTGCCACACCTCGTCGAGCCGCTCCCGCAGGGCCGCCGACGTGAACGGCTTGACCAGGTAGGCCACCACGCCGCCGGCCATGGCCTGGCGCACGGTGCCGAGCTCGCGGGCGGCGGTGGTGGCGACGACGTCGACGGGAGGACCGGGCAGGTGCCGCAGCTGCCGCAGCACGTCGAGCCCGCCGAAGTCGGGCAGGTGCAGATCGAGCAGCACCAGGTCGGGACGCAGCGCGGACGCGAGACGCAGCGCGTCCGCGCCGGTCCGCGCCTCGCCCACGACGACGAACCGGGGGTGGCTCTCCACGAAGCCCCGGTGCACGGTCGCGACGACCGGGTCGTCCTCGACCACCAGCGTCCGCGCCGGCTCGGTCACGACTTCCCCTCCACCGCGCCCGCGGCAGCGCCGGCACCGACGCCGGCACCGACGCCCGCTCCCACATGCTCGACGGCGGCCGGCACCGGCAGCTCGACCCGCACGCACGCCCCGCCGAGGTCGCCGGTGCCGATCACCACCTCGCCGTCCCACCGGTCCACGACCCGCCGGACCAGGGCCAGGCCGATGCCGCGGCTGTGCTCCCGGTCGCCGGGCACCTTGGTGGAGAACCCGGCCCTGAACACCTGGTGGTGCAGCTGCGCCGGGATGCCCGGGCCGTCGTCGTCCACCTGGAGCACCAGGTGCGGGCCCTCTACCCGGAGCGTCACCCGGACGCGGCCCTCGGGCCGCGCGGCGTCCACCGCGTTGTCGATCAGGTTGCCGAGCACCACCAGGGCGTCGGTGTGCAGCGACGAGTCGTCGGGGCCGGCCGGCGCGTCCAGCGCGGAGTCCTCGGAGACGTCGAGGGTCGCGCCCCGCTCCCGCGCCGTGATGGTCTTCACCAGGAGCAGGGCGGCGACCTCGGGGGACCGCACGCCCGGCGCGACGGCGGACGCGGTGAGCAGCCCGCCGTAGCCCGACCGCTCGATGAAGGCGACCGCCTCCTCCGTGCGGCCCAGCTCCAGCAGCCCCGAGATGACGTGCACCGTGTTGGCGAACTCGTGCGACCGGGAGCGCAGCGCGTCCGTGAGGCCCCGGGTCTCCAGCAGCGTCGCGATGTCGTCGGGCTCCAGCAGGTAGATCCGGCGGCGCACCAGCCGCGTCACCCAGGCTGCGCAGAGCGCCCCCACGATCGCGGCGGCGCCCAGCGTGCCGAGCAGCCAGCCCCGGTCGTCGTTCAGGTCGGCCCGCAGCTCGGACTCCAGGATCCCCACGCTGGCGGTGCCGATCACGGGGGCGGGCGAGGAGTCGTCGGCGGCGTCGCCGAACACGGGCACCTTGACGCGCCACGACGTGCCGAGCGTGCCGGTCTGCGTGCCCGTCCACACCCGGCCGGACAGCGGCACGGACGGGTCGGTCGACACGCGCTGCCCGATCTGGTCGGGGTCGGGGTGGGAGTAGCGCACGCCGTTCTCGTCGGTGACCACCACATAGGTGACCTGCGACGCCTCGCGGATCACCTCGGCGATCGGCTGGATCGTCGCGGACGGGTCCTTGTCGTCGAACGCGTCGTGGATGGCGGGCAGGCGCGCCACGGACTGCGCGACCCCGGCCATCCGGTCCACGTACGCCTCACGGAGCTGTCGTTCCTGCAGGGCGGAGGCCACCAGCCCGGTCGTGCACACGAGCACGAGCACGATGACGACCTGCAGCACCAGCAGCTGCGCCCGGAGCGTCATCGCTCTCTTCACGGACGCAAGTGTGCACCGGGTCACAGCCCGCGCGGTAGCCGCCCGGCGTGACCGAAACGACCACAACCTTTCTTGCGACCAGAACCAGGGCCCCGCGACCCGCCCTCCCTACGCTCTCGCCGAAGTGGTCCGAGAGGCCGGCGAAGCGGCCGGCTCCGGTACCCGCATCCGCTCAAGGAGGAGACATGCGCATCATCCGGTCCGGGGCTGCCCCCGTCGGAATCGTCCTGGCCCTGGCCCTCACGGGCTGTTCGATGCTGGAGTCGAGCGGTGGTGGCGGCGACGCCGCCATCGACGAGCTCAGCATCGTGGTCCCCGCAGGTCCCGGCGGCGGCTGGGACCAGACCGGCCGCGCCATGCAGGCCGACATGCAGGAGGAGGGACTGGTCGGCTCCGCCACCGTCACCAACGTCGACGGTGCGGGCGGCACCGTGGGCCTGGCGAACATCGCCACCGAGACCGACCCGAACACCCTTCTGGTGATGGGCCTGGTCATGGTCGGTGCCGTCGAGACCAACGAGGCCCAGGCCCGTATCGAGCAGACCACCCCGATCGCGCGCCTCACCGAGGAGCAGGAGGTGATCGTGGTGCCCAAGGAGTCGGACTACCAGACCATCGACGACCTCGTCGGCGCCATCACCGAGAACGGCAAGGAGGTCGCCATCACCGGCGGCTCGGCGGGCGGCACCGACCACATCCTCGCCGGCATGCTGCTCCAGGCCTCGGGCATGCCGTCGGAGAACATCGCGAGCAGCCTCAACTACATCGCGTACTCCGGCGGCGGCGAGTCCCTGGCCGCGCTGCTCGGCAACAACGTCGACGCCGGCATCTCCGGCGTCAGCGAGTACGCCGAGCAGGTCCAGGCGGGCGAGCTGCGGGCGCTCGCGGTCTCCGGCGCCGAGCGCGTCGACGCCCTCCCGGACACGCCCACCCTCACCGAGGCCGGCTACGACGTCGTCCTGACCAACTGGCGCGGCGTGGTCGCCCCGGGCTCGATCGACGACGCCGAGAAGGAGGCGCTGACCAGCGCCGTCACCGAGCTCGCCGAGTCCGACGCCTGGCAGGCCACGCTCGAGGAGAAGGCCTGGGACGACGCCTTCCTCGCCGGGGACGAGTTCGACACCTACCTCGACGGCAACATCGCCGAGATCAAGACGGTGCTCAAGGACATCGGGCTCGTCAGGTGACCAGCGACAGCACGGCGCCCGGCGCGCCCGTACCACCCGGCGGCGGGGGGGCGGGGGGGCCCCCGACCCCCCGCGCCGCCCGGCCAACCCCGCCCCCCCCGGGGGGGGCGGGCGGGGGGGCCGGGGAGTGGGGGGGGCCCCCCCGCCGGGGCCGGGGGGTATAAAAAAAAAAAC
>NZ_JBHVEG010000039.1:0-41931 GCF_042802395.1 Promicromonospora sp. NPDC057488 | reverse complement strand
CCGGCCGACGTCAGCGGCTGGGCGCTGACGTCGGACGGGCGCGTGAACACGCCTCTCCTGGAGAACTTCGCGTCCCGCTCGGTGCACGACCTCGCGGTGGTCGGCAAGTCCGTGACCAAGGAGTTCTACGGGCACAAGGCCACCTACTCCTACTGGAACGGCTGCTCCACGGGCGGCCGCCAGGGCTACGTCGCCGCGCAGGAGTACCCGCAGGACTTCCAGGGCATCCTGGCCGGCGCGCCCGCGGTGAGCTGGGACCGGTTCGCCGTGGCCACGCTGTGGCCGCAGGTCGTGTTCAACGAGGAGGACGTCGCCCCCGCGCCGTGCGAGATCGAGGCGTTCAACACCGCCGCGGTCGACGCCTGCGACACGATCGACGGCGTGCGGGACGGCATCATCGACGACCCGCGGGACTGCACGTGGGACCCGCGCGAGCTGGTCGGCACCCAGGTGGACTGCGACGGCAAGACGTACACGATCTCGGCCGGCCTCGCGGACGCCGTCCGCAAGATCTGGCAGGGTCCGGTCTCCAGCAGCGGACGTCCGCTCTGGTACGGGCCGAACAAGGGCGCCGCGTTCAACTGGCTCGCCACGCCCGGCCAGCCGTTCGTGGTGGCCGACCAGTGGGTCAAGTACTTCGTCGCGAGGGACCCGCAGCTCGACACCGCCCACCTGACCTACCGGCAGTTCGAGCAGCTCTTCGCCAAGTCGCAGCGTGACTTCCACTCCGTCATCGGCAGCGACGACCCGGACCTGTCCGCGTTCGCCCGCTCCGGCGGCAAGCTGCTGAGCTGGCACGGCCAGGCCGACCAGCTCGTGCCCACCCAGGGCACGGTCGACTACCGCGAGCGCGTCAACAAGGTCATGGGCGGCAACGCCCGGGTCGACTCCTTCTACCGCCTGTTCCTGCCCCCGGGCGTGAACCACTGCGGTATCGGCACCGACCCGCTGAACACCCTGGTGGACTGGGTCGAGAAGGGGAAGGCCCCGGTGACGCTGCCCGCCGTCGTCACCGAGCGGGACGGCCGGACCGCCACCCGTGAGGTCTGCCGCTACCCGCTGGTGACCCGCTACGAGGGCGACCCGGCCGACGGCGCCGCCTACCGCTGCGTCAGTGAGTCAGCTTCAACCCGATAACACAGCCGATCAGGCCCGCGATGAGCAGCACGCGGACCACGGAGACGGGCTCGGCGCCCGTGGCCATCGCCCAGGCGACGGTGGTCGCGGCGCCGATCCCCACCCAGACCGCGTAGGCGGTCCCGACGGGCAGGTCGCGCAGCGCGAAGGCGAGGCCGCCCATGCTCGCGACGAGGGCGACGCCGAAGACGATGCTCGGCACGACGTTGCTGAAGCCCTCCGAGCGGCTCAGGGCGGTGGCCCAGACGGCCTCCAGCAGGCCGGACAGGACAAGGACGATCCACGACATGGTGTGCTCCTCAAGATGCCGTCTTGTCGCACACCGGGTACGGCAACCCTCGTCCGGGAGCCCCTGTGGGCCCTGCCCCGATCTTCGCACACACTGGGGTCATGACGGAGCAGATGACGGGCATGCGGCGGCTCAGCAGCGTGCTGGACGGCCCGCACGCCGTGCGGATCGTCGTGTCCCTGCTGGCCGGCGCCCTGCTGGGCTGGCTGCTGGCCTGGGACTCCACGGCGGCCGCGCTGCTCGGCGGCTGGGCCGGCGCCGGGCTCGTGTTCGTGGCCTGGACGGCGCTGGTGATCGTCCCCATGGACTCCCGCGCCACCAGCGAGCACGCCGTGCGCGAGGAGCCCACCCGCGGCATCGCGCACATCATCGTGCTGCTCGCCGCCGTGGCGAGCCTGGGCGGGATCGTCGTCGTGCTCGTGGGCGGCGTCCGGGCCGACGGCACCGTCACCACGGCCGCCGTCCTCACCTCGGTGGTGGTGTCCTGGGCCTGCGTGCACACGGTGTTCGCGCTGCACTACGCCCGCGCCTACTACACGGCGCCGTCCGGCGGAATCGACTTCCACCAGACGGCGCCGCCCCGGTACACCGACTTCACCTACCTGGCGGTGACCGTCGGGATGAGCTTCGCCGTCTCCGACACCGACCTCGGCTCCTCCGAGATGCGCCGGATCGCGCAGGTGCACGCGCTGCTCGCCTACCTGTTCGGCACGGTGATCGTGGCCCTGCTGATCAACCTCGTGGCCGGGCTCGCGAACTGAGGCGCGGCGACTCAGCCGACCGGCTCGAAGCTGCGCCCGTCGAACCCGGTGAAGCTGTGGATGTCACTGGCCGGGAAGGTCAGCGCCCGGCCGGTGCAGTCGGTGCTCTCGTACACCCGGATGCCCGTCGCGGTCTCGTTGAGCTCCGCGTGCACGACGAACGGCAGGGTCGTGCAGCCCGTCCCGGCGTCGGGGTACGTCACGGTCTGGCCCGTGAACGCGCCCGACCAGAACGTGAGGTCGCCGTCGGCGGCCGAGGCCGTCGTCGGGACGGCGACGGCGAGCAGGCCGGCCGCCGCCAGGGCTGCGGCGGCGAGACGCTTCTTGGCACGGATCATGGTGTTCTCCTTCGAGAAGGTCGGAGTCATGAACGCGACCGCACCCGGCGGTCACTGCGTACTACGGGACAGCCGGGCGAAAAGTTCACCCGAATCGGGTGATTGTTTCTCGCGCCCCCGGGCTTTCGCACCCTCCCGGCCCGACGCCGCCGCTCAGCGCGGGCGCAACCCGATCCTCGCGGTTACTTTGAAAAGACGGATCGGGCATTCCACCGGTGCGTTCCGAACCATCGGATGGCCGTCGAGAACGGGGCGAGTCATGGATTTCTGGGATTTCTTCTGGCTGATGGTCTACAGCTTCTTCTTCGTGGCGTACCTCATGGTGCTGTTCCAGATCATCGCGGACCTCTTCCGCGACCACGAGCTCTCCGGCTGGTGGAAGGCACTGTGGATCATCTTCCTCATCTTCCTCCCGGTCCTCACCGCGCTCGTGTACCTGATCGCCCGCGGCCGGGGCATGGCCGAGCGGCACGCCGAGGGGATGAAGCAGGCACAGCAGGCGACCGAGACCTACATCCGCGAGGTCGCGACCGGACCCTCGCCGGCCGACCAGATCGCCAGCGCGAAGGCGCTCCTCGACGCCGGCACCATCTCGCCGGCGGAGTTCGAGCGGCTGAAGTCCAAGGCGCTCGTCTGAGGTAGGAACCGTGAACGCCGCCGACCCGCCCGCCGACCCGCCCGCCGGGACGGACCCGGCCGCCCGGCTGGCCGCCCTGGAGCGAGAGAACGAAGAGCTCCGGAAGCGACTGGCCGGGGCGGCCGGCGCCGCGCCGGCCGCGGCCGCCCCCGCTTCGGAGCACCACCGGGCGCGCACCGCGACGGCCGTCGTGCTGATCCTCCTGGGCGCCCTCCTGGCCCCCGTCGGCGTGGTCGCCGCCTGGGCCGAGCGCACCCTCACCGACACCGACCGCTACGTCGCCACGGTGGGGCCCCTGGCCCAGGACCCGGTGGTGCAGCAGGCGGTGGCCGGCCGGCTGACCACCGCCGTCATGGACAAGATCGACGTCGGCGCGGTGCTCAAGGACGTGCAGGACGGCCTCAACGAACGCGACATCGCTCCCCGGGCCGCACAGGCGATCACCGCCCTGGAGGGCCCGCTGACCAGCGGCGTCGAGTCCTTCGTCCGCAACGCGGCGGACCGCGTGGTGGAGAGCGACCGGTTCGAGTCCGCCTGGGACCAGGCCAACCGCGTGGCGCACGAACAGCTCGTGGACGTCATGCGGGGCAACGGGGGCGACATCGCCCAGATCAGCCAGAACGGCCAGCTGACCATCCAGCTCGGCGGCCTCGTCGACATCCTCAAGGAGCGCCTCGTGGACCGGGGCCTCACCCTCGCGGGGAACCTGCCGACGATCAACGCCACGTTCACCGTGATGCAGTCCAGCCAGCTCGTCGAGATCCAGAACCGGTATGCCCAGATCGTGGCGCTGGGCACCTGGCTCCCGTGGATCGTACTGGTCCTGCTCGGCGCCGGCGTCGTCGCCGCCGTGCACCACCTGCGGGCCCTCGTCGCGGCGGGCCTCGCGCTCGCCGGCGCGATGCTGCTCCTGGCGATCGGCCTGGCCATCGCACGCGGGCTCTACCTCGACGCGCTCAGCGGCAAGGTCGTGCGCCTGGACGCCGCCGAGATCGTCTTCGACCAGCTCGTCTCCTTCCTGCGCGTCACCCTGCGCACCGTCGGGGTGCTCGGCATCGTGGTGGCGCTCGCCGCCTACCTGGGCGGCTCCAGCGCGTCCGCGCGCGGCCTGCGCGCCGGGATCGGCAAGGGCATGAGCCGCACCCGGGCCTGGGCCGAGGGCCGGGGCGTGTCCACCGGGGCCACGGGCGTGTGGCTCGCCCGCTACCGGGGCGTCGCCCGGGCGGCCGTGATCGCGCTCGCGGTGCTGGTGATCCTGCTCGCCGCCAGCCCGACACCGGCGCTGATCGTCGGGGTCGCCGCGGGAGCCGTGGTGCTCATCCTGCTGATCGAGCTGGTAGCGCGGCCGGGAGCCGCCGAACCACCGCCGTGACGGCCTCGCGGCCCGCCCGGTTGGCGCCGACCGTCGACTGCGACGGCCCGAACCCGATGAGGTGCACCCGGGGCTCGGCGGCCGGCTGGGTGCCCTGCATGGTGATGCCGCCCAGCTCGTTGCGCAGGCCCAGCGGGCCGAGGTGCGCCAGGTCGGCCTTGAACCCGGTGGCCCACAGGATCGCGTCGAGGGGCGTCAGGCTCCCGTCGGCCTCGCGGACGCCGTCGGGCTCGATCGCGGTGAACATGGGCCGCCGCTGAAGGGCGCCGCGCTCCTTGGCGGCCAGCGCGTACGGCGTCCAGACCAGCCCGGTGTAGGAGACGACGCTCCCGGTGGGGCGGCCGGCGTCGACGTCGGCCATGACCTTGACGATGGTCTCGCGGCCGAGCGTCTCGCTGCGGAACTCGTCGTGGAAGACCGGCTCGCGCCGGGTGTACCAGCGGGTGGTCGCCACGCGCGAGATCTCCTCCAGGAGCTGGAGCGCGGAGATCCCGCCGCCGACGACGGCGACGCGCTGCCCCGCGAAGTCCTCGGCCCGCACGTAGTCGCGCGTGTGGAGCTGCCGGCCGCGGAAGGTGTCCTGCCCCGGGTAGCGAGGCAGCACCGGGTTGGTCCAGGTGCCGGTCGCGTTGATGACGGCGCGGGTGGTCCACGACCCGTGGTCGCTGGTCACCACGAGGTCGCCGGCCGGGTCCTCGTCGGCGCGCCGGACGGCGACCACGCGCACCGGGCGCAGGATCGGGAACCCGAACTCCCGCTCGTACCCGGCGAAGTAGCGCGGCACGGCCAGCCGGCTGGGCTCGGCGGCGTCGACCGGGGGCTGGGTCAGGCCCGGGAGGTCGAAGATCCCGTTGACCGTGGCCATCCGCAGGGACTCCCAGCGGTGCTGCCAGGCCCCGCCCGGCGCGGGGTTGGCGTCGAGCAGCACGTAGGTGCGCTCGGCCCCCGGCTCGTCCAGCGCGCTGACGAAGCCGCGGCGCCGCAGGTGGTAGGCCGCCGAGAGGCCGGCCTGCCCGGCCCCGATCACCACGACGGTCGCCCGCCTCATCTCGCTCACACCAGGGACAACAGCCTCCCACGGCGGTTGTTCCGGCTAGGCGGGGGTTGTGATGCGCCGCACGGCCTCGGTGACCGTCCCGGGCCGCGGCGCCTCGGTGTCCAGGGCCCGGTGGATGGTCAGCCCCTCGATCAGGGCGTCCAGCAGCCGCGCCGTGACCGGGTCGAAGTGCCGCTCCAGGGCGGCCCGGGAGCGGGCCATCCACGCGTTGGTCAGCTCGCGGTAGGCGGGCTCGCGGGACGCGAGCGTGTACAGCTCGTGGGTCAGCACGAGGTCGCGCTGGGTGCCGAACACGTCCTGCGTGATGATCGCGACGACGGCGGCCCGCGCGCTCTCCAGGTCGGTCGCCTCGCTCATCCGCTGCTCGAACCCGTCGCTCCCGGCCCGCGCGAACCGGCCGAACGCCTCGCGCAGCAGCTCGTCCATCCCGGCGAAGTGGTAGGTCATGGAGCCGAGCGGCACGTCGGCGGCCGCCGCGACCTTGCGGTGCGAGACACCGGCCACGCCCACCTCGGCGATCAGGTCGAGGCAGACGTCGATGATCCGGCTCCTGCGGTCGGGGTCGTGCCGGCGCCCGGTCACGGTCAGCCCTCGGTGATGTCGCGGACCACGCGGGCGGGGTTGCCCACGGCGACGACGTTCGCGGGCAGGTCGCGGGTGACGACGGCGCCGGCCCCGACCACCGTGTTGTCGCCGATGGTCACACCCGGGCAGACGATGACGCCGCCGCCCAGCCAGACGTTGTCGCCGATCGTGATGGGCAGCGCGGCCTCCAGCTTGTCCCGGCGCGGCGTGGGCTCCACGGGGTGGGTCGGCGTGAGGAGCTGGACGTTCGGGCCGATCTGGCAGTCGGCGCCGATCGTGATCGTCGCGACGTCCAGCGCCATGAGGTTGTAGTTGGCGAACGTGCGCGGGCCGACGTGGATGTTCCCGCCGTAGTCGACGAACAGCGGCGGCTTGAGGAACGCGTCCTCGCCCAGGGTGCCGAGCAGGTCGTCCAGGATCGCGCGGGCGCCGTCGTCGTCGGCCACCACCGCGCGGTGGTAGGCGTCGGCGAGGGCGAGACCGCGCTGGGCGAGCCGGACGCTCTCCGGGTCCTGACCGCCGATGTAGAGGTCGCCGGCAAGCATGCGCTCGTGGTGGGTGCGGGGGTCGCCGGCGAAGTAGTCGTGAGCCATGGGGACAGCGTAGCGGGCGATGTGTACGACCGTACGTAACGCGGGTACGCTCGTGCGCATGTCGCTCTCCCCGGACACCCGTCCGCCGCTCGCCGTCCGGCGCGCCCGCGCCGCCGTCGGCGCGCTGTTCCTGACCAACGGCGCCCTGTACGCCAACCTGGTGCCGCGCCTGCCGGAGATCAAGACCGCGCTCGACCTCGACAACGCGTCCTACGGCCTGGCCATCGCCGCGTTCCCGACCGGCGCGATCGTCTCCGGGCTCGCGGCGGGCTGGATGGTGCGCCGGTTCGGCTCGGGGCGGGTCGCCGTCGTCGGCACCGTGCTGACGGGCCTCGGCACCCTGGCCGCGGGGCTCTCCCCGACGTTCGCCCTGCTCGTGGCCGCCCTGTTCCTGGGCGGCGCGTCCGACTCGATCACCGACGTGGGGCAGAACACCCACGGCCTGCGCGTGCAGCGCCGGTACGGGCGGTCCATCATCAACGGCTTCCACGCCGTGTGGTCCATCGGCGCGGTGCTGGGCGGGTCCATGGCCGCGGGCGCCATCGCGCTCGGCCTGCCGCTGCAGGTGCACCTGGGCATCGCGCTGGCGATCTTCGCCACCGTCGCGATCGTGTCCCTGCGGTTCCTCCTGCCCGGGAAGGACGACGAGACCACCGACGACGCCGCCGCGCCCGTCACCCGGGCGGCCGGGATGCGCGCCCCGCGCCTGAGCGCCCGCACCCTGGCGATCATCACGGCGCTCGTGCTGATCGGCATCGGCGGCGCCCTGGTGGAGGACGCCGGCAGCTCCTGGGCCACGCTCTACCTCTCGGCGGGCCTCGGCGCGCCGGCCGCGCTGGCCGCGACCGCCTACGTGTCGCTGGTCGGCGCCCAGACCGTGGGCCGACTGCTCGGCGACCGGCTCGTGGACCGGTTCGGGCAGCGCACCGTCGCCTGCGCGGGCGGCGTCATCATCGCGCTCGGCATGGGGCTGGCGCTGGCCTGGCCGACCGTGCCCGGCACGATCGCCGGGTTCGCCGCCGCCGGGTTCGGCAGCGCGACCCTCATCCCCGCCGCCATGCACGAGGCCGACGAGCTGCCCGGCCTGCGCCCCGGCACCGGCCTGACCGTGGTGTCCTGGCTGCTGCGGCTCGGGTTCCTGTTCTCCCCGCCGCTGGTCGGCCTGGTCGCCGACTCGGCGGGCCTGCGCACGGGCCTGCTGGTGGTCCCGATCGCGGGCGTGCTGGTGATACTCCTGTCCCCGGTCCTGAAGGGCCGCCACCCGGTCTCCCGGGCCTGACGACGTCTCCCCCGGGCCTGGCCGCCCGCTCCCTTTCGAGGCCTAAGTTTCTTCGCTTTGGGTCGCCCCAGAGCGAAGAAACTTAGGCCTCGAAGGAGAAGAGCATCAGCTGGTCAGCGTCAGCCCGTCGGCGTGAGTCGAGTCAGGGTCAGTCGAACAGCGCGTTGACCTGCTCGTTCGCCTCCGTCAGCGAGCCGACGTCGGCCTTGCCGCCCAGCACCTCGTCCATCGCGGGAGTCATGATCGCGTGCACGTCGGAGGCGTGGTCGGTCACCGGGAAGAGGAACGTGGTGCCGTCCTCGACGTGGGTGGTGAACGGCGAGACGTCGATCCCCTTCTCGGCGAACGCCTCCGTGGCGATCTCGGCCGAGCTGGTGATGGCCGGGAAGACGACGCCGGCCGCACCCACGAGGTCCTGGCAGTCGGTCGAGCCGAGGAACGCGACCCACTTCGCGGCGCCCTCGGGGTTGTCCGTGCCCGCCCAGACGGAGTCGGCCAGGCCGTTGAACATGCTCGCGCGCTGCCCGTTCGGGCCGGTGGGCGTGGGCGCCAGCCCGACGTCGACGCCGTCGTACCCGAAGTACGTGGAGAGCATCCAGTCGCCGCTGATGTTGATGGCGGACTTGCCCGCGCCGAAGTTGTCGTTCACCGAGGCGCCGATCGTGGTCTCCAGCGGCGGCGCGTAGCCCTTCTCGATCAGGGAGTACCACCAGGCGATGGTGTCCTGGAAGCGTGGGTCGTCGTAGTTGTAGTGGGTGCCCCAGGGGTTCTTGTCGGTGTGGGTCCAGCCCGTGGTGGCGGTGTACATGCTCCACTCGGTCTGGCCGTTCTCGTACCCGGCGCCGGGGATGCCCAGGCCGTAGACGGCGACGTTCTCCTTGTCGAAGCCCGGCTCGTCGCCCCGCACCCCGTTGGCGTCGACGGTCAGGCGCGCGATGGTCTCCTCGTAGGTGCCGCCGTCGTCGGGGTTCCAGTCGAGGTCCTGCATGTCCTTCTCCGACAGCCCGGCGTCCTCGACCATCTTCTGGTTGTAGAAGATCGCGACGGTGTCCCAGTCCTTCGGCAGGCCGTAGCGCTTGCCGTCCTGCGCGACCCACAGGTCCGCGAGCCCGGCCGAGTACTGGTCGAGGTCGACGTCGGCGATGTGGTCGTCCAGGGCCAGGAGCTGCCCGTTCGCGACGAACTCGGGGTACTTGGAGACGTGGTCGGTGAACACGTCCGGGCCGGTGCCCGACGAGAACGCGGTGGTCAGCGCCGACCAGTAGTCGTCCCAGCCGCGCTGCGTGATCTTGACCGTCAGGTCGGGGTTGGCCTCGTGGAAGGCGTCCGCGCACTGCTGGTAGGCGGGCTGCTGGTTCGAGTCCCAGAGCCAGTAGTCGATCTGGCCCTCGGCCTCGGCGCCGCCCGAGCCGCCCGCGCAGGCGGTCAGGGACAGGGACGCGAGGGCGACGGCGCCCGCGAGCATCTTTCGCTTCATGGTGTTCCTTTCTGGCCCGGCTACTTGATGCCGGAGAAACCGATGGAGTTGATGACCCGGCGCCCGAAGATCGCGTACAGGATCACGATGGGCAGCGCCGCGACGAGGGAAGCGGCCATGAGCCCGGCCCAGTCAGGCGCGCCCTGCGGCGTCTGCGAGCGGAAGACCCCCAGGGCCACGGTGAGCACCTTGGACTCCTCCGTCTGGCCCACCAGGAGCGGCCAGAAGTAGTCGTTCCAGGTGTTGATGAACGTGAGGATGCCGAGCGTGGTGACCGGCGCCGCCGAGATCGGCAGGATGATCCGGAAGAAGATGCGCCAGGGCTGGGCGCCGTCGATCATCGCCGCCTCGTCGATCTCCTTCGGGATGCCGAGGAAGAACTGCCGCATGAAGAAGATCGCGAACGGCGTCATGAACAGGCTCGGCAGCATGATCCCGGGCAGCGTGTTCAACAGGCCCAGCGACTTGATCGTCAGGAAGTTCGGCAGCGAGGTGAAGATGGGCGGCACCAGGAGCGCCCCGAGGAAGACGGCGAACCAGGCGTCCCGCCCCGGCCAGCTCAGCCGGGCGAACGCGTAGGCCGCCATCGAGGAGAACAGCACCTGGCCCACCGTCACGGCCGTGGCGACCACGAGCGAGTTGCGCAGGTAGAGCCAGAAGCTCAGCGAGGCGCCCGAGCCGCCCTCCGCCATCGCCTCCTCGGGCGTGGCCAGGCCGAACACCCGCTTGAACGGGCCGAGCGTGAAGTCGGCGGGCAGCAGCGAGAAGGACTGGGCGGCGAGCGCCTGGTTGTCCGAGAAGGCGGTGCGCAGCATCCAGTAGAACGGCAGCACGGTGGCCAGCACGAAGAACCACAGCACGACCCAGGCGAGGAGCCGGCCCCAGGTGATCCGTGTACGCATGTGGGCTCCCATCAGGAGAGGTCGGACTCGCCGGCGCGCAGCAGTCGCATCTGCGCGAAGGCGGCCCCGGCGAGGATGAGGAACAGGACCACGGACATGGCGGACGCGTAGCCGAAGTGCCCGCGGGCGAACGCCTGCTCGTAGATGTAGAGCTGGAGCACGCGGGAGGCGTTGCCGGGCCCGCCGGCGGTGGTCACGGCCACCGTGTCGAACACCTGGAAGGCCCCGGTGACGGTGATGACGAGCACGAGCACGAGCACCGGGCGCAGCAGCGGCAGGGTGATGCGCCAGAAGGTGCGCCACTCCCCCGCGCCGTCGACGGCGGCGGCCTCGTAGACGCTGGCCGGGATCATCTGCAGGCCGGCGAACACCAGGAGGGCCGTGTAGCCCAGGTGCCGCCAGGTGTTGACGCCCGCGATGGTGGCGACGGTCCACGCCTCGTCGCCGAAGAAGGCGACCTTGGGCAGCCCGATCGCGTCGATGACGGCGTTGACGATGCCGATGTTGTAGTCGAGCATCCAGAACCACAGCAGGGCCACGACGACGTTGGCGATGAGGTACGGCAGCAGCAGGCTGCCGCGGATCAGCACCGACTTGGTGAGGCGGTGCATGAGCACCGCCAGCCCGACGGCGAGGACGGTCTGGAACCCGATGTTCAGCACGACGTACAGGAACGTGACGCGGACGGCGTTCCAGAAGACGTCGTCCTGGGCCATGTCGATGTAGTTCTGCAGGCCCACGAAGACCGGGCTGCCCAGCACGTTGTACTCGGTGAACGACAGGTAGGCGCCGCGCAGCGTCGGGTAGAGGTAGAAGACCAGGAATCCGAGGGCCGCGGGGGCGATCATCCCGAGGGCGGGCAGGAGCTGGTTGCGGGGCCGTCGGGCGACGGCGGCGGTGGCGGTGGCGGTGGCGGCACGCGTGGCGGTGGCGGTCATCGGCCGGCCTCGATCTGGTAGACCCGCACGTCCTCGCCCGGCACGACGGCGCGGAGCTTGCCGGCGACGCGGCTCTCCTGGCCGGTCCACAGCTCGGTGACGTCGTACCGGCCGCCGCCCAGGCCCAGGTCGCGCAGCGGCAGGTCGGCGGTGCGCGGCGTCGCGCCGTAGTTGAACGCGGCGACGTAGGTGGTCCCGCCGTCGTGCAGCACGAACGTGTCGGCGGCGGTGAAGGCGTCGGGTCCGGCCTGCACCGGGGCGAACGACCGCCCGAGCTCGGCGAGGTGGTTGATGCCGGGGTTCTGCAGCAGGTCGCGTGCCCGCTGCTTGATGACGGGGTGTCCCGTCGCGGTGAGGTCCTCGCTGACCTGGTAGATCCCCGTGATCGCGGCCGAGGTGACGCGCGCCCGGTTCTGCCCCTCGGGCCAGATGCTCGGGTACGGGTCGTCCAGCAGGTAGGCGTTCGCGTTGCCGTCGTACTCGTAGTTGCCGAACTGGACGTGGTCGCCGTCGTTGAAGGCGTAGACCTCGTCGAGCCACCAGCCGTAGGTCAGGGAGTTGAGCAGGTACTCGGTGCTCTTCTGGTAGCGGTCGGGCTGCGTGGGGTGCCAGTTGTTCAGGGCGCCGTGCACGTCGCACGAGATGCGCCGGGCGTGGGCGAACTCGGAGGCGAACAGGGGCGAGATGGCCAGGTCGATGAACATGTCATCGCCGACGACGTCGACCACCTGCGCCATGCCCTGGCGGAAGGCCTGCTGGCCGGTGTGCACGTCGGCGTCGTACCAGTCGTCGGCCTCGACGTAGCCGTGGGTCAGGAAGTCGAGCTTCACGTAGCGGACGCCGAGCTCGCGGAACTTGCCGAGCGCGATCTTGGCGCGGTTCTGCACGCCGGGGTTGGTCGGGTCGAGTGCCCAGGCGCCGTCGATGTTGACGGGGACGCCGTTCACCTTGAGCGCCATCTCGCGGTAGGTCTGGTTCTCGCAGGTGTCGCAGAGCTTGGTGCCGCCGATCCTCTCGTCGAGGCCCTCGCGCCAGAAGTTGGCGAACGGCTGGAAGTACAGCGCCGGCTCCTGCCCGCGCGCCTTGACGTCGGCGACGTACCGCTCGAGCTCGGCCCAGGAGGTGTCCGGGTCCTCGAAGGCGTACTCGGGGGCGAGCATCTTGTCCCAGTAGGAGTCGACGCCCACGTACGCGCCCTTCGTGGACCGGGTGTTCCGGAACCCGGGGGTCTCCTCGGCGAGGAACTGCGAGACCTCGTCCATGACGTCGGCGTCGCCGCCGCGGGCGCCCAGCCCGCCCCAGCTGTTGAAGCCGAAGGGCGTGCCCTCGTCCCAGGTGCGGGACCTCGCGGCCTGCGCGGCGGCCTTGCCGAAGGTCTCCATGCCCTCGCGCCAGTCCGGGTACAGGCCCACGAACATGCGCGGGGAGCGCACCGTGGTGCCGCTGACCTCGGCATGCGGCTTGAGCTCGCGGTTGAACTGGTACTTGTTCATCCCGTCGCCGTAGTCGTAGCTCCAGTCGGTCAGGCCGGCGGCGGCCTGCAGCCGGTCGAGCCCGCCGCGGTTGTTGCCGTCGGCCACGACGCCCGACTTCCAGGTATCGCGGTCCAGGGAGCCGACGACGAGGCCGCGGCGCGAGGTGTCGTCGATGAACGCGGTGACCTCGAAGCTGCGCCGGGCGGGCGTGACGTCCTTGATCGCCGGGGTCTCGTAGCGGACCCAGTGGTCGTTGTCGAAGGGCACGAGCACCATGCGGTTGTCGCCCTTGCGCCCCAGGTCCACCGAGCCGCGGCGGTCGGTCATGACCGGCACCATCATCGAGGTGGCGACCGGGCCGTCGGTGCCCGTCACGTCGAGCCGCACCGAGAACGAGCGGTCGCCGTCGAACGCGAACTCCTGGCGCAGCGTGGGCAGCCCGGGCTTCGCGCAGGTGACGGTCGTGCGGCCGGTGAGCCGGCAGGCGCCGTCGTACTGCTTGGTGGTGACGAACTCGTCGCCCAGGCGCGCGCCGCTGTAGAAGCCGGTCACGGCCTCGCGGCCGCCCCAGCGGGCGTCGGCGGTGCCGCCGGCCAGCGAGTAGTCGATGACGACGTCGCCGCCGCGGAGCACCGTGCGCTTGCCGCCGGGGCGCGCCGGGGTCGGGTCCACGGGGACGGGATCGGCCGCGTCCGGGTCGGTGAGCGCCCAGTCCTTGGCGGTCGCGCCGGCGACGTCGACCCGGTCCAGGTCGGGGCCGAGCGCGCCGGCGGGGGCGCTGAGCGTCAGGCTGTTCTCGCCCGCGTGCAGCCGCAGGTCCACGGTGGTGGTGCCGACACGGTCCCAGCCGCCGGTCGAGGCGACCGGCACGGTGACGGCCGCGCCGCCGTCGGGCGTGATCGTGAGGGCGCGCGAGTCGTCACCGCTCAGGTAGTGCAGCGTCACCTCGTAGGTGCCGCCCTCGGGCGCGATCACGCCGGGGACCGTGACCGTGGCGGACGGATCGATGCTGCCGACCTTGCCCTCGCCCGAGCAGGCGGAGCAGCCGCTGCGGCTCGCGCCGTCGAGGACCACCTGGGTGGCCTCGGCCTCGATCGAGGCCGAGCCGGGGGCTGGGCCGGTGCCGGGGGCGGCGGCCGTGGCGGCGTCGGCGGCCGCGGGTACCACCCCCGCCGCGGCCACTACGGCGAGCGCCAGGCCGGTCGCGAGCCACGAACGGGTGGCGCGCCGCTTCTGGTCGGGTTCGGGCTGGACTGACATGGAGGCTCCTCCGGCGTCGTTGCTGGGTGCGGACACTCAAGCGTCTTTTTTTGTTGCTGTCAATTAAGTGGCGCCGATAGAGTCGTGACATGTCCGCGAGAACTGCCGCACCCGCGCTCAGCCCGGCGGGGACGCGTGTCTTCCAGCAGCTGGTCCGGAGCGGGGACGCGTCGCGCACCGCCCTGGCCCGCGACACCGGCCTGACGCCGGGCGCGATCACGCGCGCGGTGCGCCCGCTGCTGGAGGCGGGGCTCCTGCTGGAGACGGGCGACCGGGCGTCCACCGACGGCGCCCTGGGACGGCCCGCGACGATGGTGACCGTGCAGGCGGGGGCGCACCAGGTGATCGGTGTGAAGATCACCGCCGACCAGCTCTTCGGCGTCGTCTGCGACCTGCGGTGCCGGGTGCTGGACGAGGTCACCGTGCCGGTGGCCGACCACGCGCCGGACGCGATCGTCGGGCAGATCGTGGACCTGGTCGACGGCCTGCGGGCGGGCCGGCCCGAGGTGGGCAGCGTGGGCCTGGCCGTGTCGGGCGACGTCGACGCCGCCTCGGGGCACGTGGCCTACTCACCGTTCCTGGCCTGGCACGACGTGCCGCTCGGCGCGGAGGTCGCCCGGCGCACAGGGCTCGCGACGACCGTCGAGAACGACGTGCGCGCCCTCCTGACCGGCGAGCGCTGGTACGGCGTGGGCCGCGGCATCTCGTCGCTGGCGCTCGTCACGGTCGGCACCGGCATCGGCTGCGCGCTGCTGGTCAACGGGCAGGTCGTGCACGGCAGCTTCGGCGTGGCCGGCGAGGTGGGGCACGTGCTCGTGGACCCCGAGGGGCCGCTGTGCCACTGCGGCAACCGGGGCTGCGTCGAGGCCATCGCGGGGTCGGCCGGCATCCTGGAGCGCATGGCCCAGGCCGGCTTCGAGGGGCTCGGCATCGGCGACGTCGCCGACCTGGCGCGCTCCGGGCAGCCCGACGCCGTGCGGGTGCTCGCCGAGGCCGGCCGGGCCGTGGGCACGGGTATCGCGACGATCGCCAACCTGCTCGGGGCGCAGCACATCGTCATCACGGGCGAGGCGATCGGGAGCAGCCCGGGGGCCGGCTCCGGCTCCGGCGGCGAGCAGGACTACGACGTCATGGACCCGCACGTCCGGAGCGCGTTCGAGCAGCGGGCGTTCGGGTCAGCCGCGCGGTCCGAGATCGAGCTGCGACCGCTGCGATTCGTCGACTGGGCCCGCGGTGCGGCGGCGTGCGCCGTCGAGGACTTCGTGACGCACTACGGCAGGTCCTGAGACCTGGTCGCGGCCGGCGTGTGGTTGGCCTCCCCGTCGAGGTCGCCGATCGAGACGATCCCGACGGCGACCTCGCCGTCCACCACGGGGATCCGCAGGACGTCGGCGGCCCGCATCACGCCCGCGGCTGCCTCCACGGGCACGTCGGGCCCTATCGTCACGAGGTCCTCGCTGGCCACCTCGCCGACCATCGCCTCGAGGCCGAGCCCCTCGGCCAGCCCCCGGACCACGAGGTCCCGGTCGGTGACGATGCCGATCACCGTGGACCCGGCGCGGACCACGAGCGCGCTCACGTCCTGGAGTGCCATCGCCCGGGCCGCAGCCTGGAATGTCTCGGACATACCGATTGTCGTCGGCGCCGGTGTCATGACATCGGCGACTGTCTGGACCATGTCGCTCTTCCTTCCTCAGGGCCGGCATCGCGCCGACAACTCCTAAGTTGCCTCGCGGTCCTGCCACTCGCATCCGATCCGCGCGCGGACCGGGTGAACGTTTTCGCGGGCCGCGTCCGAGCAGGTCAGGACGCCGCATCTGAGGCAATCGCCCGGGCGGATCTCTCACTTTCCCGAAGCGGACGCAGGCGTCCGTTAGCGTCCCCGGCGAAGCACCGGAACAACGCACGGAGACGAATGATGCGCGCAGTGACGATCCAGGAGTTCGGCGACCCGAGCGGGATGGTGGTGTCGGACCTCCCCGTGCCGGTCCCGGAACCCGGGCAGGTGGTCATCGAGACCGAGGCGATCGGCGTGGGTGGGGTCGACGCCGTCATCCGGCGCGGCACGCTCGACGGCTGGGGCTTCACCACCGGGCTGGTGCCCGGCAGCGAGGTGGCCGGCACCGTGACGGCGGTCGGCGCGGGCGTCGACGGGTCCTGGGTGGGCTGCCGGGTCTGGGCGTTCACCGGCACGGGCGGCGGTTACGTCGAGCACGCGGTCGCCCGGGTGGACGACGTCGTCGCGCTCCCCGACGACCTCTCGGCGACCGACGCCGTCACGCTCGGCAGCTCGGGGCCGGTGGCGCACTTCGCACTCGCCCACGCCCACCTCGCGCCCGGCGAGTCCGTGCTGGTGCGCGGCGCGGCGGGCAGCATCGGCATCGCGGCGGTGGAGCTCGCGGTGCGGGGCGGGGCGAGCGCGGTGGCGGTGACGACGTCGTCCGCGGAACGGGGCGATCGCCTCCGCGGGCTGGGCGCGACCCACGTGCTCGACCGGTCCGGAGCCGGCGACCCGGAGGCGCCGGCGGCCTACGACGTGATCGTCGACATCGTGGGCGGGGCCGGCACCCCGGAGTTCATCGACCGGCTCGCGCCGAACGGGCGGATGATCGTGGTCGGGGCGATCGCCGGGATGCCGCCGGCGGACTTTGGTGGGCGGCTCCTCGGTGCGTTCCAGCAGTCGCGCACTTTCGGGACGCTGAGCCTCGACTCGGTGCCCGCTCCCGCCCTGGCCGCCGTCCGGGCCGAGCAGTTCGCGGCCGCGGCGCGCGGTGAGCTGCACGCGGTGGTGCACGACGTGCTGCCACTGGACCAGGCGGCGGAGGCGCACCGGCAGATGGACGCGGGGACGGTGTTCGGGCGGATCGTGCTGGTGCCGTGAGGTCAGGGCTGCTGGGCCTTGATGCCCAGCAGCAGGCCGTCGAGCGCCCGCTCCGTCTGCGCGAGCGCCTGCGGGCCTGGTGACCTGGCCAGCCACAGGGCCGCCTCGTTCATGGCGCCGGAGAGCAGGCGGGTCAGGGGTTCGACGGGCTGGTCCTCGATGACCCCGGCCTCGACGAGGCCGGTCAGCGCCTCGGCGAGGTGGCGGGCGGACGAGTCCTCGTCCATGGCGCGCCACTCGTCCCAGCCCAGCACGGCCGGGGCGTCCAGCAGGACGATCCTGCGGACCGTCGGGTCGTGGCCGGCGGCGAGGAAGGCGTGGCAGCCGGCGCGGAGCTGGTCCCACGGGTCGGAGTGCTCCTCGGCGGCCGCGGCGACCCGCTCCCCCAGCTCGTGCTGCACCTCCGCGACGACGGCGCGGAAGAGCCCGGCCTTGCTCTCGAAGTGGTGGTAGGCGGCCCCCTTGGTCACGCCCACCGCCTGTGCGACGTCGGCGAGGACGACGTCGTGGTAGCCGTCGGAGGCGAACCGCCTGCGGCCTTCTGTCAGAAGCGCCTGCCTGGTGGCTGCCCGCTGTTCCGCTCTGGTCATCCGCTGCCCCTCTCGTTCGCATACCCTGAGCATGTTATTTTCACATACCCAGGGTATGCCAACCCGGAGAGCCGAAGGAGACACGACATGACCACGCTCGGAAGTTTCTATCCGGTGATCGCGACGCGCGACGTCGCCGCCGCGCGCGACTTCTGGACCCGGCACCTCGGGTTCGAGGTCACCTTCGAGGCCGACTGGTACGTGAGCCTCCACCGGCCGGACGCCCCGCACTACGAGCTCGCCCTGCTGGACCACACCCACCCGACCCTCCCGGAGGGACATCGCGCCCCGATCCAGGGCGGGCTCCTGCTCAACTTCGAGGTCGACGACGTCGACGCGGAGTACCGGCGGCTCGTCGGCGAGGCGGGGCTGCCGGAGCTGCTCGGCCTGCGCACGGAGGTGTTCGGGCAACGGCACTTCATCGTGGGCGGGCCGGACGGGGTGCTGATCGACGTGATCACCGTGGTGCCGGCCGATGCGGAGTACGCGGGGCAGTATGCCGAGGGGCATGTGCCGGGGTAGCCGCGCGCCGCCTTGACCGTGCCCCCGGGGCACGGTCTGAACTGGTGCGATGGACACCAGAATCAGGACCGACCAGCCCGGCTGGCTCGAGATCGTGGTGGGCATCGCCGCGATGGCCGTGGTCGGCTTCGCGCTCCCGGCCCTGCTCAGCGACCAGATCGACCTGACGGGGGCGGGCGGGGGCGCGTTCCTGGCCTGCCTGTCCGGCATCGCGGGGATGGCCGGGTTCGGGGTCGCGGTCCTGGTGCGACGCCGACCCGTGGAGTCGTTCGGCGTCCGCGCGACCACCGCCCGCTGGCTGTGGCTGGGCGTCGCGGGCGGTGTGGTCGCGCTGCTCGCCAAGGGTGTGCTGGTGCCGCTGTTCGTGTGGCTGACCGACGCCCCGACGGACACCCAGGCCGGCTACGCCGCCGGAGCGAGCGGCGGGATCTGGTTCCTGGTGGTGACCGCGGTCGGGCTCGTGGTGCTCACCCCGATCGGCGAGGAGCTGCTCTTCCGCGGCGTGGTGACCACCGGCCTGCTCCGGTACGGGCCGGTGATCGCGACGGTCGGCAGCGCCGTGATCTTCGCGTTGCTGCACGGCATCAACGTGGTGCTCCCGGCCGCGCTCGTCGTCGGGATCATCACCGCGGAGCTCCGCCGGCGCAGCGACTCGGTGTGGCCGGGCGTGGTGGTGCACGCGTTCAACAACTCGATCACGGTGATCGCGTACGCGGTGGCGCCGGAGATCGCCGGCTAGGGCTGCGCGGGTGCTCGCGCGGCCAGGTCACGCACCTGCCGCACGACGTCGGGCCACACCTCCGGCGGCAGCGTGTGCCCGGCCCCCGCGTAGGTGTGCAGGACCGCACCCGGCACCTGCCGGGCGATGTCCCTGCTGGCGGCGGCCTTGATGAGCGGATCGCTCCCACCCGCGAGCACCAGGGTGGGGACCTGAACCGTGGACAGCGGCGGCAGCCGGAACGTCCGGGCGGTCGCGGTCTGCCGCTGCGCGGAACGCGGGTCACGCGGACTGCGATCGTGGCTGATCGTCGCGGCCGCACGTGCCCACTGCTCCGGAAACGGATGGCTCGGCGACGAGAGCGCGCGGTAGAGGGCGACCAGGAACTCGACCGGCCCCTCCCGGGACGCCGTGCGGCCCAGCCCGGCCAGCCGTACGAACGTACCCAGGCGCAGGTAGGTCAGCGTACGGACCGGGCCTGCGGTGACGGGCAGCCCCATGGCGCTGACCAGGGAACGCACCCGTGACGGACGCGCGAGCGCCAGCGCCTGCGCGAGGCCCGCGCCCATGGAACAGCCGAGGACGTGCGCCGAGGGCCACCCGACCGCGCCGAGGACGGCCTCGATGTCGTCGAGCATGTCATCACCCGTGTAGACCGGTACGGTCCCGCCGAGCAGGGCCCGGAACGGATGCTGCCGGGTAGGCGACTCGAAGTGTGAGGACAGGCCGGTGTCACGGTTGTCGAACCGCACCACGGCAAACCCTGCCTCGACGAGCTGGTGGCAGAAGGCGTCCGCCCACCAGACCATCTGGAAGTCCAGACCCATGATGAGCAGCAGTGGCTCACCGGAGGTGAGGTCGCCGAACGACTCGTAGGCGAGCAACACCTCACCGTTGCGGGCGTAGCGCGTGGTCGCGGCCATCCCCCAGGGTACCGACGACGTGCGTCACACGGGGTGCGTCCAGGTGAGGTCGGGCCGGCGTGGACGTGTCGATGCTCGACCGAGGGGACGACGGCCCGTGCGTGGTTGGCGGGGTGGTGGGCTGGGGCGGTAGGGGATCGCACCGTGGGCAGGGGTGGTCTGGCAGCCGATCGAGTAGCAGCTGCGTGGGGTGCGGCCTGGTGCCGGGCCGGTCACGCCGACCGCCGGGGTCCAGGGTGGGGTGGTCGCACGGTCAGCGGTCGAGGTCTGGGCGGGTCCGGGCTCGCCGGTCGTGGAGACGTCCCTGGGCTCGTCGGCCGCTGAACCGTCTCTGGGTGCACTGGAGTGCTGGCGGGGGTACGTGCCGCTGACCGCTGTCAGGTCTCGTCGTGGTCCGGCGTCATGGTCTCGTGGTGTGGCGCCGGTGCTGTTCGGTGTCGCGTCCTGGGTCCGGGTTGGTGTCGCGGCCCGGGCTCTGACTGGCGTCGGGGGTGTGGGTGCGACCGAGACGTACGTGTGCCCGGTTGGCGTGATGGTCTCGACCGCGTGAAGTCCGTTGAATTGAGTGGTCTTCTGCGACCAGCCCGGTGCCTGCTTGGCGTGATTGCACCTCGCGCACAAGCCCTGACCGTTGTCGAGACTGGTCGGGCCGCCCTCGGCGTACGGAGTGACGTGGTCCGTGTGCCGGACGGGCGCGTCGCACCAGATTGTGGCGCAGATGCCCTGCCCGCGTGCGCGCAGCAGGCTCGACAGGCCCGGTGGGTGGAACCGGGACGTGGACGTCGTGGCCAGCAGCCGACCGTGCGGGTTCACGTAGATACTGCGCAACCAGGCCGCGTCGGTGTCGATCGCGTGCGCAGCGAGGTTGCGGGCCACCGGTGCCGGGACGACACCCGCACCCGCCGGTGCGCCCTCGGCCACCACACCGGGCTGGTTGCCGCCGGCGAGGAGGGTGTCGTCGGAGACCAGGAGGTTGATCGTGACCGGCACATCGTTCGCCCGGCCGGGCTCGCGGGCGGTGACGCGTTCGATCAGGGTGTCGGCCATGATCTGACCCACCGCACGCTCATCACCTGTGGCCTTGGTGGTCTCGGCGTGGGCCTTGAGCTGGGCGTAGGCCTGGACTCCCTGCGCCATGGGCACGAGCGCGGTCAGGTAGACCATCAGGTCCGGGGCTGGACGGATCGAGACCCGCCGCTCCGTGACGGCCTTCGCGTTGCGCTTCACGCACGCGTGCACGTCCAGCTGTGCGGCCAGTTCCTTGATCCGGGCGATCAGGCGACTGGTGCCCATCTTCGCGAGTTCGGCCAGGCGCGTGGGTCCGCAGATCTCCTCGTCGATCAGGGCACGGTGCTCCAACGAGAGGTGCGAGGTTTCCCGGACCAGGAGGGTGGCCCGCCACTGCGACAGCACCCCGGACTGCAGGGCGGCGAAGGTGTGGGGCATCTGCGTCACCCACACCCGGGACGTCGACACGAACCCAGCCCCCGCATGAGGGCTCACCCGCAACGCAGCACCGACCTGGTTCGACACACCCCGTCCACGCCGCTCGGCACGAATGCTCTGCCGCGCTTCCACAGCGCGGGTCGCTTCGTCCAACGCGACCGTGAGGCGGGCCTGGGTCGCGGTGATCGCGTTCTTGACGGCTTCGAGCTCACCGAGCAGGTCCACCCACTCGGCTTGCACCGCCCCGGGCACAGCGGCAGGAGTGTCAGTGGCACCGGGCAAGATCATGCCCGCCAGCACCTGGCGCACCGCACGCACATCCGCGACATCGACCACCCCGCTCCCAGGCAGCACCAACCCGGCAGGCTCTCTGCCCGCCGTCATCAGCACCTCACTCGTTCGCGTCATGCCATCAACATATGGCACACACGTTCGCACCGCTCGCCGAACCGGCCCGATCTGCCCACAGCAGAACCGCACGCGTCCAGTACACCAGCCACGCCGAAGATCCCGGCACCATCGATCGACCACACCCCATGGAGGACAGACACTTGGGCTTCAGCGGCTTTCTCGTCGTCGCACGCAGCGACGGCCCACTGGAACAGGTCCCGATGCTCGCTTCCGTCGTGGGCCCGCATGCGCCCGAGGCGGCGGTGGACGCCGCATGGCTGACGACCACGGGCTGGCAGGCAGTGGAGGTCACGACCGGCCGGTGGTTCCCGGACCAGCCAGAGCCTCTCTCCGAGCTGGTGCGCTGGACCGGTTCGCCGGTCAGCGTCGCACGCGTGGTGGACAGCGACTGCGCGATCGTCACCGGGCTCGCACCGGGTGGTAGGCCGTGGCGCACCGCCCTGCACATCGACTCGGTCGCCGACTACGCGGAGTACGAGCCCGAGGCGCTGTTGCTCCCCGAGGGGATGGACCCCGAGGAATACGGGGCCCGACACCGGGCACACGTCCCGCACGCGGCAAGAGACCTCGTGGCGTGGGCCGTCGCCGCCGGATTTCCCGCAGCGGACCCGACGGTGATCGAGGAGCTGCTCCTGACGGAGTCGGTGTTCGTCGAGGAGACCTGGCACGACGTCCTGGCCGAGCTCGGCTTCCCGACGCCGTAGGCCCCCGGACCGCTAGGCGCCTGAGCCCAAGCCGCCCGCAGCAGAACACGTCACCCCCGCGGCCGGTCAGACCAACGCCCGACGCGCACGACCTCACCCTCCAGGCGCCGCCTCGTCACCCTCCGGGACATAGCGGATCAGGTCGCCCGGCTGGCAATCGAGCACGGCACACAGCGCATCCAGCGTGGTGAACCGAACAGCCTTGGCCCGCCCGTTCTTCAGGACCGCGAGGTTCGCCGGGGTGATACCGATCCGCTCCGCAAGCTCCCCCACCGACATCTTGCGACGCGCGAGCATAACGTCGATGTCCACGACGATCGGCATCAGACGACCTCGTCGAGCTCGGCCTGGAGCACCGCCGCCTCGCCCTTCCAACCGACGGCCTTGGCGAGCAGACCGCGCAGGACGACCACCAGGAGCCCGACCCCACCGGCCAGCACCGCGCAGCCAAGGAGGGCGAGCGCGATCCCCGGCTGCATCCCGGTGTCCAGCGTGCTTCCCGTCAGCCAGGCGAAGAGACCGATCGCGAGCAGGCACGCGGCGAAGGCCGCCCAGATGATGACGTCGACCCACCGGAAGGCCGCGGGCGAGAACACCGCGTCGCGACGGACCAGCGTCAGGAGCCGCCAGACGCAGAGCAGGACCACCTGGGCCGGAACCAGCCCGATGATCGAGACCACCAGGGCCGGCGAACGCAGGTGGGCAGCCTCCGGGTACTGGTACGCGAGTCTCGCGGACACTTCCGGGAGGACGGCGAACTGAGCTACCCCGATTCCGAGGAGCAGTAGCACGATCACCAGGCGCAGCAGCCTTGTTGCCAGCGGATTCATGGGCCTCCTATCGAATAACGATAGAAATCTATCGCTTCGCGGAGCCCCTGCCAAGCGCAGCCTGGGCCTAGGCCGACCCCAGCTCCACCACCCACCGCGCCCGCTCCACCATCGCCACGTCGAGAAACGTCCCGTCCGCCAGCGCCACTGCCCCCACCCCGTCGACAGCGGCCGCACCGACCCGCTCCAGCACCTCCCGGGCCGCAGCGACCTCGGCGGCCGAGGGCAGGAACGCAGCCCGGATCACATCGAGCTGCCCGGGATGGATCGCCGTCCGCCCCGAGAAACCCAGCCGGCGCCCCACCCGGCACGACGCCGCCAGCCCGTCCAGGTCCCGCACGTTCGTGTAGGCCGACATCACCGGCGCCACCAGACCCGCCGCCCGCGCCGCGACCACGATGCGGCTCCGGGCCCAGAGCAGCCCGTCCTCGTCGTCGACCCGCAGGTCGGAGCGCAGGTCCGCCTCCCCCAGGCCGATCGACGCGACCTGCGGCGACGCCGTCGCGAGCTCGAAGGCCCGCTCGACGCCGAGCGCCGACTCGACCAGCAGGTGCAGCGCCCGGCCCGGCAGGGCCTCCGCGAGCTCCTGCACCTCAGCGACCGACTCCACCTTGGGCACCCGGACGCCCACCGAAGAGGGCAGCGAACCAACGAGCCCGACATCCTCGGCATGCCACGGCGTGCTCCGATGGTTGATCCGCACCTGCACCGGGCGCGAGACACCAGCAGCAAGAGCAAGCCCCGCGTTCTCCCGCGCCTCCCCCTTGCGCGACGGCGCGACGGCGTCCTCCAGGTCGACCAGCACCGCGTCCGCGGCCGAGGCCAGCGCCTTGGCCACCCGGTCGGGACGGTCGGCCGGCACGTACAGCAGGGTCAGCGGCGTCATACCGCCCCCGCCTCCCGCAGCTCCGCCACGCGCGCCGCCGAGAACCCCAGCTCCCCCAGCACCTCGTCGGTGTCCGCGCCGTGCGGCCGGCCCGTGAACCCGATGACGCCGTCGTTCTCCGAGAGCCGGAACAGCGGGCCCTGCATCAGCATCGGACCGAGCTCGGGGTCCTCGATCTCGTGGATCGTCCCGAGCGCCTGGAACTGCGGGTCGGCCACGATGTCCCGCGCGTCGTACACGGGGGCCACCGCCGCCTGGGCCTCCTCGAACGCTGCTACTACTTCCTCTCGCGTCCGAAGCGAGATCCAGCCGCCGACCGCCTCGTCGAGCTCGTCCGCGTGCCGCGCCCGGTCCACGCCCCGCGCGAACCACGGCTCGTCCACGAGCTCCGGCCGCCCCACCAGGCGCATCACGCGCTCGGCGATCGACTGGGCCGACGTCGACACGGCCACCCAGTGCCCGTCGCTGGTGCGGTAGGTGTTGCGCGGCGCGTTGTTGCTCGACCGGTTGCCGGTCCGCGCCTGCACGGTACCGAGCTGGTCCCAGCGCGTGATCTGCGGCCCGAGCATCGCCAGGATCGGCTCCACGATCGCGGTGTCCACCACCTGTCCGCGCCCGGTCCGCTCGCGCGCCGAGAGCGCCGTCATGATCGCGAACGCCGTGGCGAGCGACGCGACGCCGTCCGCGAGGCCGAACGGGGGCAGCGTGGGTGGGCCGTCGGCCTCGCCGGTCATCGCCGCGAACCCGCTCATCGCCTCGGCGAGCGTGCCGAACCCCGGCCGCGTGCGGTACGGGCCCGTCTGCCCGAACCCGGAGACCCGTGCCAGCACGAGCCCTGGGTTGCGCGCCGACAGCTCCTCGTAGCCCAGCCCCCAGCGCTCCAGCGTGCCGGGCCGGAAGTTCTCGATGACGACGTCGGACCGCTCGGCCAGCGCCAGGAACACCTCCCGCCCGCCGTCCGAACCCAGGTTCGCGGTGACGGTGCGCTTGTTGCGGCCCAGCGTCTTCCACCAGAGGTTGACGCCGTCCTTGGCCGCCCCGTGCGTGCGCGACGGGTCGGGCTTCGTGGGGTGCTCGACCTTGACGACGGAAGCGCCCAGGTCGCCCAGGTGCATCGCCGCCATCGGCCCGGCGAACAGCGTGGACGCGTCGACGACGCGTAGTCCGGCCAGGGCGCCGACGGCGGGGTCGCGCGACACGCTCATGCCGACACCTCCCACGCACAACGGAACCCCACGGTGGCGGCCCGCGCGAGCCCGAGACCCGGGAGCAGGAGCTTCACCGAGTAGTCCGGCGCGTGCCGCCCGCCCTCCACGTACCAGTCCGAGTCCGGGGCCCGGTAGTCGCTGCCGCCCTTGAGCATGACGAACCGGGTGCGGCCGTCGCTGTGCTCGCTCTCGGTCCAGCTCCAGACGGCGGCCCCCGGTCGCGCGACGCCGAAAAGATCAGGCGCGGCCTCCCCCGCGAGCTGCCACTCGTCCTCCGTGGGCAGCCGCCCGCCGCGCCACGCGCAGTAGGCGCGGGCGTCGTCGAGGTCCACGAAGGTGACCGGCTCGTCCTCGGTGCCCGCGGCCGGGCGGCCCTCGGACCAGTGCGCCAGGAACCGGTGCCCCTGCGCCGGCGCGTAGCCGGTCGCGTCCAGGAACGCCGCGAACTGCGCGTTCGTCACCTCGGAGTCCCCGACCGCGACCGGCGTCGCCAGGATGCCGTCCCGCTGCAGCGTGCGCGCGTCGTGCAGGCGCGGCGGCAGCGGCTTCCACTCGTCCACGTACGGCGCGCCCTGGTACATCCCGGTCTCGCGGGCGCGGTAGCGCACCGTGAGCACGTAGTCGCCCGCGGGGACGACGACGGCGTCCGCCTCGGGGGTGCCCGACGGCGGGGCCGACGCCGCTGGCGCCACCCGTCGCGCGATCCGGTGCGGGAACCTGGCGTCGGCGTCGTGCGGCAGGTCCCGCAGCGCGTCGCGGAGACCCGGCAGCCAGGCGGGCTCCTCGGCGTCGGGCTCGACGTCGAGGAGCGCGGCGATCCCGCGGGCCGGCACGACGGCTTCCGTCCCGTCGTCCAGCACCTCCCCCGCGTAGTCGGCCTCGCCCCGGTTCACCAGCGTCCACAGCGTCACGCCGTCCAGCGACCAGCTCGACGCGTACACCCCGGCCGCCTCGGCCTCCGGGGCCAGGGGCGCCAGCGGCGTCCACTCGCCGTCGACCAGCAGGTCGCCGGCGGCCCGCTGGACCGTCACCATGCGGCGCACGGTCGCGGCGTCGCGCCGCGACCAGCCGACCCAGACACCGAACACGACCTCCCACACCATGACGCCGACGCCGTTCAGCCACGCGGACTGCAGCTCCTCGGAGTGGTCGCGGTGCCAGCGCCGCACGTGGTGCTGCATGTGCCGGCGCTCGTACCAGTGCGCGCGCAGCACACCCGGCACCGGGGAGTCGGCGAAGAACTGCGCCCACGACGAGGAGTGGTCCTCGATGCGCTCGACCGGCAGCTTGGACTCGCCCTCCAGCACGATCCCGGGCCGGGCGGCCTCCAGGCGCGCGACCAGCTCCGGCTCGGCCTTCTTCAGGGTGTCCAGGAAGACGCCGTCCGCCCCGAGCTCGCGCACCACGGCGGCGAGCTCGGTCAGGTCGTCCTCGCCGCGGCGGGTGCCGACGTCCCACGGGTTGTAGTCGACGAACACGTGCAGGCCGGCGTCGTGGAACGTCGCCACGAGCGCGGCCAGCCCCGGCACGTCCCGGTAGAAGTCCCACTGGTTGCGGTCGTCCAGTCCGATGACGGGGTAGGCATGCCACAGCACGACGGCGTCGAGCCCGCCGAACCGCTCCTCGGCGTCGGCGAGGAACACCTCCGGGGTGAAGCGGCCCTCCTCGAACGAGTAGAGCAGCTCGTCCCACAGCCAGACCTGCGCCACGGTGCTGCACCGCGCGGCCCACGCAGCCTCGGGCCGCGCGTAGGCGGCGCCGGCGTAGGCGTGCCGCTCCCGGGCGTCCGCGCGCCAGGCGCGCAGCGTCTCGCGCCAGGCCGGGCGGTCGGCCGGATCCGCGGGCCCGGAGAAGATCTTGGCCTGGTCCAGCGCCTCGCTCGCCTCCGGGGTCAGGGGGCCGACGGCGACCTCCGTCGGCCGGTCGATCGGCCGCGGGACCAGCGGGTCGAAGGTGTAGCTCATGATGCCTTTCCGAGTGTTTCTGCCAGCGCGACGACGTCGGCGGCGTCCGGCACGGCGTCCTGCGCGCCCGGGCGCGTGACGGCGAGGGCCCCGGCGGCGCCGGCGAGCCGGGCGGCCCGCGCCAGGCCCGCCAGGCCGGAGCCGGCCAGCGCCGCCGCCAGGACGCCGCAGTACGTGTCACCTGCGCCGGTTGTGTCAACTGCCGCGACCTCGGCGGCCGGGACGCGGATCGCTTCGTCGCCGCGACGAGCCACGAGGCTGCCCTGGGCGCCCAGGGTGATGACCACCGCGGGGACACGCTCCAGCAGGGCGGCTGCGAGCGCCTCGGGCGACGCGGCGCCGACCCCGGCCAGGTCCGCGGCCTCGTGCTCGTTGACCACGAGCACGTCGACCTGCTCCCAGAGCGCCCCGGGCAGGTCGCGCGACGGCGCCGCGTTGAGCACGAACAGCGCGCCGTCCCGGCGTTCCCGGGCCGCGGCGATCACGGTGTCGAGCGGGATCTCGAGCTGCGCCAGCACGACGTCGGCCGCGGCGATCCGCCGAGCCTGCGCCGCGCCGACCCGCACGTGCGAGTTGGCGCCGGGCGCCACGACGATCGCGTTCTCGCCGTCGGGCGACACGGTGATCAGCGCCGTCCCGGTCGGGGCGTCGACGCGGTCGAGGGTGTCGGTGCGCACGCCCGCCCCGCCGAGCGAGGCGAGGAGCAGCTCGGCCGACTCGTCCCGGCCCAGCGCCCCGACGAACGTGGTGTCCGCTCCCCCGGCGCGCGCCGCGGCGACCGCCTGGTTGGCGCCCTTTCCGCCCGGCGTGCGGCGCAGGTCGCCGCCCAGGATGGTCTCGCCGCCGGCGGGGTGCCTCGGCACGTCGACCACCAGGTCGACGTTGGCCGAGCCGACCACGACCACGGTCCCGCTCATGCGGCACCCCCGGCCGGCTCGGCCAGCGCGACGGTCCGCCGCGCCAGGTCCGCGATGCGCTGCTCGCCGCCCGGCAGGGACGTCGCGATGCGCCCGTCCAGGGGCACGGTCCAGCGCTCGCCCATCCCTTCGGGATCGAGCGCCCCGACGACGCCGCCCACGGTCGCCCCCGCGGAGTCCGTGTCCCAGCCCGCCGTGACGGCGATCGAGACGCTGGGCCCGAACTCGCCCCGGCCCGCGGTCAGCGCGAACGCGATCACGGCGGCGTTGTTGAGGGTGTGCACCCAGTGCAGGTGCCCGTACTCGGCGTGGATGCGGTCCAGGCCGGCCCGGATCTGCGCCTCGCTGCCGTCGTTGTCGCGGCCGAGGGAACGGCCCAGGGCCACGGCGGCGGCGAGACCGCTCCCGGGCGGGACGACGGCGTCCGCGGCGTCGAGCGTCTCTTCGACGTCGGCCGCGACTACCGCCGCGGAGGCCAGACCCGCGGCCCAAATGGCCCCGAAGATCCCGTCGCCCGTGTGGCTGAGCCTTGCGTCGGCCCAGGCCAGCCGGGCCGCGCCCCGCACGTCGCCGGGCGAGACCCAGCCGAGCAGGTCGGTGCGGATCAGGGCACCGATCCACTCGCGGAACGGATTGTGGTGCGTGGCCGTCTCGGGCACGGGCCGCCCGTCCAGGATGTTCCGGTAGGCCGCGCGCTCGGCGGTGAAGGTGCGCCCGGCGGGCAGGTTGTCCAACCAGAGCTGCGCGACGTCGTCCGTGGTGAACCCGCGCCCGTGCTTCTCCAGCAGAGCGAGGGCCAGGATCGGGTAGTTGAGGTCGTCGTCCTCGGGCATGCCCGAGATGTTTTCCTCCAGCGACGTCGGAGCCGACCGGCGGTTCCACGGCCAGCGGGCCGCGACGTCGTCGGGCAGGCCGACGGCGGTGAACCAGTTGTCCAGCGGCCAGCGGCCCGTGGACCGGAGGATCTCCTCGATGCCGGCGCGCGGGATCTTCTCGACCGGCTTGCCGAGCAGGCAGCCGGCGGCGCGGCCGGTCCAGGCGCCGTGGACCCGGGTGGCGTAGGCGGCGTCTCCGCCGGGCTCGGCCGGACGGTGCGGCAAGGACGGGGCAGGTGAGAGCAGAGCCTCGACCTCGTCCCAGGAGTCCGGACCCGACGCCGCCGGCCTTGCATCCAGCTCGTCCAGCAGGTCGCGCGCCAGAGCGCGCAGGGCCGGCGGCGCCGGGACGGGACCCGCCCCGCTCACCGCAGGCGTCGGGTCGCCGCCCGCCGCGACCCAGCGGTCGCGGACGTCGGCGACGTCCTTGCCCTCGGCCGCCGACTGCACGAGCTCGTGCGCCAGCAGGTCCTCGGGCTGGGCCCAGGTCAGCCTCACGCCGGCTCACCCGCCCCGACGGCGTCCAGCTCCGTGAGCCGGGCCAGCGCCCGCTCGCGGTCTGCCCGCAGGATGTCGCCCGCCGCGTCCGCCATGAGGCGGCCCGTCTCGCGGACGTCCATCTTGCTGGCGGTCTCGATCTCGTCGAGCCAGTCGGTGGGCACCACGCCGCTGCCGCCGAGGCCCGCGGCGACGGCGCCCGCCATGACGGCGATCGAGTCGGCGTCGCGCCCGTAGTTCACGGCGGCCAGCACGGAGCCGCGGAAGTCGCCGCGGTGCCCGAGCAGCAGCCCGAGGGCGACCGGCAGCTCCTCGATCGACTTGGTCCGCGAGGGGCGGCGGGCGTCCATCGACATCTGCCGGTACTCCGGGCCGACCGAGTCGTACGGGGCGACGACCTCCCGCACGAGGCGGGCGAGCTTGCGCTCCTCGTCGTCGCTCGCGGGCGCCTCCGGCCAGCCTTCGAGGGCGTCCACGACGGCGCGGAGCGCGTCCGCCGTCCCGTCGTGGGCAACGTCCAGCGCGGCGGCCACGACGTCGTCCAGCGTGGCGCCCGGGGCGACCGAGGCCGCGACCATCGCCGCGAAGACCCCGGCCGCCTCGCGGCCGTAGCTGGACTGGTGCGCACCCGTGAGGTCGATCGCCTCGGCGTAGGCGGCGCGGGGGTCGCCCGCGTTCACCAGCCCCACGGGCGCGGCGTACATCGCTGCGCCGCAGTTGACGACGTTGCCGACGCCCGCCTCGCGCGGGTCCACGTGCCCGTAGTGCAGCCGGGCCACGAGCCACTTCTCGGCGAGGAACACCCGCTGGAGCAGCAGCGCCGTCGACTCGAGCTCGGGGATCCACCGGGGCTCCCCGATCATCAGCGGCACCAGGTCCTCCGCCATGGCGTACGCGTCCAGGTGCGCGCGCCGCTTGGCGTAGACCTCCACGAGCGCCCTGGTCATGAGGGTGTCGTCCGTGATGTGCCCGTCCCCCTTGTGGTACGGGGCGATGGGGCGGGCGTCGCGCCAGTTGGGGTACCAGGGCCCGACGATGCCGCGCACGCGGCCCCCGTGCCGCTCCTCGATCTGCTCCGGCGTCCACCCCTCGGTCGCCCCACCGAGGGCGTCCCCCACTGCGGCACCGGTGATCACGGCCACCGACCGGTCCTCTAACCAGCTCACGGTATCTCCCTCGTCGTTCCTACGTCGCGTGCGTCAGTCGTCGCCCGCGTCGGTCACTGCGTGATCTCGTCCCAGCCGCTCGTGAGCTGGTCGGCGAGCTCTGCCTCGTCGGTCTCCTGCGCGAGGTAGCGCTGGTAGGCCGGCGTCGCCACCGTGTCCTTCCACTGCGCGTACGAGTCGGCGAACAGGTACGGCGCGGCGGTGAAGTTCTGGCCCGAGGCCAGGATCGTGCTCCACCCGTTCTCGTCGCCGAGCTTGGCCGTCATGGCCTCCTGGGCCGACGTCGTCGCCGGGATCAGGGCGTCCGCCTCGTTCAGCGCGGCCAGGTGGTCCGTCTGCGTGAAGAACTCGATGAACTCGGCCGACTCCTCGACGTGCTCGGAGTCGATGTTGACCGACAGGGTCTGCGGGTTGGCCGCCTGCTGCGGGCCCTCGGGGCCGGCCAGCGGGGGCAGCGCCACCCAGTCGAAGTCCTCGGGTGCGTCCTTGGCGATGTTCGCGGCCTGGTACGAGCCCTGCACGGTCATCGCGGTCTGCCCGGCGTAGAACGACGCGATGGCCTCGGACCCGGACTGGGTCAGGGTCACCGGCAGGATCGTCTTGTCGTCGTAGGCCATGGCGTGCACCAGCTCGGGCAGGGCCATCTCGCCGTCGCCGACGGTCAGGTCGGCGTCCTCGCCGGTGCCCGTGATGTAGGTGCCGCCGAACCCGGGGGCCAGCGACATGAACGCCGCCGTCGGGCTGGACAGGCCCCAGCCGAGGCCGTAGACGTCGCCCTTCGTGGTGGCCTGCGCGATCTCGCGCAGCTCGTCCCACGTCATGGTGTCGCCGGTCGGGACCTCGAACCCGGCGTCCTCCAGCAGCGTGCGGTTGGCGAAGACCACGTAGGACTGCAGCTCGGTCGGGTAGGCGACGACCTGGTCGTCGACCGTGACCGAGTCGAGGATGCCCTGCGGGATGTCCGCGCGCCGCTCGTCCGACATGAGGTCGGTCAGGTCGGCGAGGTAGCCGTCCCGGGCGAACGAGACGATGCTCGCGGCCTCGTAGTGGATGACGTCGGGCGCGGCGCCGCCGTTGAACTGGGTGATCAGCTTGTCGTAGACGCCGTCCCAGCCGGCCGGGACGATCTCGACCTGGACGTCGGGGTTGGCCTCGTTCCAGTCCTCGACGATCGACTCGGTCGCGGCGATGGCGGCCGGCTGGTCGGAGAGCGCCTGGAACTTCAGCGTGACCGGGCCGTCGTCACCGGCGTCGGCGCTGCCGCAGGCGGCGAGCAGGAGGGTGCTGGTCGTGAGGCATGCGGCGATGAACACTCCACGAGACTTCATGGGTCGGCCTTTCGGGTTGGTGGTGCGGGTACGGACGGTCATCCCTTGACCGCCCCGGCCATGAGGCCGCCGGTGAGCTTCTTCTGCATGATCGAGAAGAAGACGATGCTGGGGATCGCGGCGAGCACGGAGCCCGCCGCCAGGGGGCCGAGCGCGACCTTGCCCTCGCCGCCGATGAAGGTCGACAGCGTGATGGGCAGGGTGTAGTTCTCGGGTGACTGGAGCAGCACGAGCGCGAAGAAGAACTCGTTCCAGGAGGAGACGAAGCTGAACATCGCGGTGGCGACGACGCCTGGCGCGAGCAGCGGGACGACGATCCGGCGCAGCACCGTCAGGCGGCTGGCGCCGTCCATCGACCCGGCCTCCTCCAGCTCCACCGGGATCGCGGCGACGTAGCCCTGCAGCATCCACAGCGCGAACGGCAGGGTGTACGTGGTGTGCACGAGCGTGAGGCCGACCAGGCTGTCCGTCAGGCCGATGGTCCGCAGGATGAGGAACAGCGGCAGGATCACCAGGATCACGGGGAACACCTGGCTCACCAGGATCCAGCCGACGCCGGCGGCGCGGATCGCGCCCTTGAGCCGGGCCAGCACGTAGGACGCCGGCAGCGCGATGAGGATGACGAGCGCGGTGGACGCGAGCGCGACGATCGCGCTGTTGGCCGCCGACTGCACGAGCCCCTGCCGGGCCAGCGCCTCGGAGTAGTTCTCCCAGTGCCACTCCTGCGGCAGGAGGTTCACGACCAGCGAGTTCAGCTCGCCGGACGACTTCACCGACGCCGAGATCAGCCACAACAGCGGGAAGCCGAGGAAGAGGATGTAACAGGCCAGCGCCACGTACTGGGCGGGGCGGACGAGAACGCGCATCGGCTCAGCCCTTCTTCTCGGCGCGGTCGTCACGGAACTGCGACCGCAGGTAGAGCGCGAGGAGGACGACGACCACGACGACGAGCACCACGCCCATCGCGGCGGCGTACCCGATGTTCCGGTTCTTGAACGCCTCGAGGTAGGTGAACAGCATCGGCAGCATGGTGCGGCCGCCGGGCCCGCCCTCGGTCAGCACGTAGACCAGGGAGAACGAGTTGAAGTTCCAGATGAAGTTGAGCGACGTGATCGACGTGACGATCGGCCGCAGGCTGGGCAGCGTGACCGCCCAGAACCGGCGCCAGGCGTTGGCCCCGTCCATCGCGGCGGCCTCGTGCAGCTCGTCCGGGATCTGCTGCAGCCCCGCGAGCAGCGTCACCGTGGTCTGGGGCATGCCCACCCAGACGCCGACGACGATCACGGCGGGCAGCGCGGTCGAGAAGTCGGCGAGCCAGTTGATGTCGTCCGGCAGGCCCACCGAGCCCAGGAACGCGTTGAGCGGACCCGCGTTGGGCGAGTAGATCATCTTCCACATGATCGCCACGACGACGGGCGGCATCGCCCAGGGGATCAGGGCCAGCACCCGGGTGAGCCCCTGGAGCCGCAGCCCGGAGTTCAGGAGCAGCGCCAGGCCGAGCGCGGCGACGAGCTGGAGCAGCGTCACGGAGACCGCCCACACCATGCCGATGCGGAACGACTCCCAGAAGAACGAGTTGCCGGCCAGCCGCACGAAGTTGTCGACGCCGACGAACTGGTAGTCGGGGCGGCGCACCAGCTCCGCGTCGGTGAACGCGAGCAGCACGCCCATGAGCAGCGGCGCGACGGACAGCACCAGGATCGGCAGCAGCGACGGCATGACCAGCGCGGCGGCCTCGCGGCGCCGGGCCCGTTCGATGCCCCGCGGGGCTCGGTTGCGCCGGGGCCGCGGCGGCGACGGCCGGGGCGAGGCGAGGACGGTCATCGTGCGCTCATCTCCTTGGCGGTGGACTCGCGCACGAACAGGCGCGGTCCGATGGCGATCTGCTGGGCGGGCTCGGCGACGTCGTCGACCCGGTCCAGGACGAGCCGGGCGGCGGCGGTGCCACGCTCGGCCGACCCGAGCGAGACGCTCGTCAGGCTGGGCTGGAAGACGCGGCCGATCTCGGTGTCGTCCATACCGGTGACAGCGAGGTTGCCGGGTACCGAGAGCCCCAGCTCCCGGGCGGCGCGGATGACGCCGATGGCGAGCAGGTCGTTGGCGGCCACGACGGCGTCGAACGGCCCCGCCGCGGGGGTGCGGGACAGCAGCCGGCGGGCGGCGGCGAGCCCGGCGGCGACGGTGAAGTCGTCCGCCCGCTCGGTCTCGGCGTGGTCGCCCGCGAAGTCCGGGCCGCTCGTGGCGGCGTCGAACCCGCGCTGGCGGGCGGCGCCCGGGGTGGTGTCGAGCGGGCCGTTGACGAAGCCGATGCGGCGGCGGCCGATCTCCACGAGGTGGGCGACCGCCTGGCCGAGGCCCGCGGCCGAGTCGGTGGAGACCGAGTCGATCCCCTGCTGCTCCAGCGAGCGGCCGATGACGACGACGGGCACGGGGGCCTGCCGGATCGCCTCGACGAGCGCGTCGTCGGTGCGCAGGGGGCTGACGATGAGGCCGTCCACGAAGCCGCTGCCGAGGCTGCGGACCAGGTCGACCGTGGAGCCGACGGTGTGCCCCGTGGACATGACAACCACCCGGTACCCGTGCGGCGCGAGCACCTCGTGGATGGCGGTGAGCATCTCGACGTAGACCGGGTTGCCGATGTCGGCGACGGCGAAGGCGACCTGGAACGTGCGCTTCATGCGCAGCGACCGGCCGATCGCGTCCGGGCTGTAGCCCAGCTCGGCGGCGGCCGCGCGGACGCGGTCCACCATCTTGCTGCTCGCGCCCGTGCCGTGCAGCGCGCGCGAGGTCGACGCGAGCGACACCCCGGCGCGCTCGGCCACCTGCATCAGGGTGGCGCGTGATGACGACACTGTCACTCCACTTCTTCGTGAGGTCCTGCCCGATTTGGAAACGTTTCCAGTTTCCGGCGTGGCGATCGCTGGAAACGTTTCCGGCGATGGGCGTCAGTGTTGCACCGGGGCGGCGGAGACGTCAAGCAGCGGCCGGGGCGGGGGCGTGGTGCCGGGTGCACGCCGGGGCCGAGGGGCCGCCCGCGGAGTCACGCGGGCGAGGTCAGGCGTGCGCCGGCGTCGGGGTCGACGTGCGGTGGCGGGAGCGGTAGGCCGAGACCTTGACCCGGTTGCCGCAGGTGCGCATGGCGCACCACTCACGCCGGTGGCCCCGCGAGCGGTCGAGGTAGACCTGGGTGCACTCGGGGCGGCCGCACTCGCGCAGCAGGGCGGCGTCGGGACCGCCCAGGATCTCGACGGCCTCGCGGGCGACGGCAGCCAGGCCCTGCGCGGCGGTGCCGGTGCGGAGGGTGGTCGCGGAGCCGACGCCGACCCCGAGCTGCAGCACCACGGGCGGTTCCGCGGCGTACCGGTTCAGGACGGCAAGCGCAGCATCGAGCGCGGCCGGGTCGGCGGGGAGCGCCTCGCCGCCGTCGGCCGGACCGGCCTGCCCGGCCAGGTCCGCGGCCGCGGCGGCGGAAGCGGCCGCGAGCGCAGCGCGCCCGCCCAGCCGCTCCTCGACGAGCAGGTAGAGCGACTCGCGCAGCTCCACCGCGGCGGCCAGGTCGGCGGCGTCGGCGTGGGGGGCGGCGTCGAGCATGCCCGACTCGACGAACCAGTCGTCGAGGAGCTCGGGCGTGGCGAGCTTCTCGGCCGGCACGGGATTGCGGCGGGCGCGCAGGGTGCCGAGGAAGTCGAGCGCGAGCGTCCCGCAGGGGAAGGCGTGGTTCACGTAACCATTCTGAACGGTGACCCGGTGACGCACAAGTCCCCGTAACCAGTTTGACGGGTTACGGAACCTGTGCCACAGTTCTGCTCATCGCAGTAACCGTTCAAACCGGTTACCCAATCTGAGGAGCATGACCATGACCGCCGTCCGCTTTCACCTCGACTCGACGCTCTCCCCCGAGGCCGCACTGCGTGTGCTGACCGACTTCAGCCCGACCCGGGCCGAGGCCTGGCCCACGATCGACGCCGACCACCTGACGGTCCACGAGCAGGGCGAGACCTGGGCCGAGGTGACCGAGGGCACCGCCGCCGCCTGGGAGCGCGCCCGCTACGAGTGGGACGCCGAGCGCGGCCGCGTGGACATCACCACACTGGACTCGAAGGTGTTCGGGCCCGGCGGCGGCTGGGTCTTCCAGGTCACCCCCGACGACGGCGGCAGCCGGATCGACGTCGAGCTGACCCGTCAGCCCCAGACCCTCCAGCGCAAGCTGCTCGCGGCGCTGCTCCCCCTCGTCGGCCCCTCCTCCCTGCGCAAGTCCTTCGCGGGCCCGCTGCAGGCCCGGTAGTCCCCCGACCCCCGACCACACCCCACCGAAGAACCCCCAGAAACCGGAGAGAATCATGGAACTCAAGCTCGAGGTCGTCGTCCTGCCCGTCGCGGACGTGGACCGTGCCAAGGCCTTCTACGGACAGCTCGGCTGGCGGCAGGACGCCGACTTCTCCACCGAGCGCGGCCTGCGGGTCGTGCAGCTGACCCCGCCCGGGTCCGCCGCCTCGATCATCTTCGGCGAGCACCTGACCGACGCCGCGCCGGGCTCCGTGCGGGGCCTGCACCTGATCGTGTCGGACCTCGCCGCGGCCCGGGCCGAGCTCGTGGAGCACGGCGCCGACGTCAGCGAGATCTGGCACGACCAGGACGGCGTCTTCCACTGGGCCGGCACCGAGAACCGCGTGCCCGGCGCGCACCCGGAGCACGACAGCTACGCGTCGTTCGCGTCGTTCGCCGACCCGGACGGCAACGAGTGGGTGCTCCAGCAGATCGTCGACCGTCTCCCGGGCCGGTGACGGACATGACGAACGCACCCGACCCGGCGTCGAACGAGATCCTGCTGGACCTGCTCAAGCAGGCGGCCACCGCGCACGGGGTCCACGAGGAGCAGGAGCTGGGCGGCGTGTACGACGAGGCCTGGCCCGAGTGGTACGCCGAGCACATGACGCGCGCCCTCGCCGAGCGGGGCTACCGGATCGTGGGGGCCGACGATGAGCCGGTCTGACCGGCTCGCGCTGGGTCGCGCCGAGCAGATGCTCGGCGCGGCCCCGCCGGCCGTCGTCGAGCAGGTGCACACGGAGGCCTTCGAGCGGCTGACGGCGGCCGAGCGGGAGACCGCGTTCGACCGGCTCACCGCCGCCACGAGCGGCGGCGACAGGCCCGCCGACGCGTCCCCGGCCGCCCTGGGCCGCGCCGCCGCACGGGCCGAGGCCCGGCAGCGCGGCGGGCTCGCCCAGGTGCTCGGCACCGACGCGCCGGGAGCGGCCCTGAGCAGCGCCGTCAGTGCCGCGATCCTCGGCGTCGTCGCCACCTACGCGGCGTCGTCCGCGGCCTGGGAGGCGTGGAGCGCCGAGGGCGACGACGAGCCGCCGTCGTACGGGGGCGGCGGGATCGGCGACTTCGGCTTCTGATCGAGCCAGAGGCCGTGCTCCCGCGCGGCCCACGACCGCCGGACGGACCCGGTGCGCATACCGCGCCGGGCCTCCGGGTCGGCGAGCGCCTTGAGCACGTGGCCGGCGACGACGACGGCGAGCGCGTAGGCGCCGACGTCGTGGACGAGCACGACGCCGGCGCGCGGGACGAACCCGAGCGCGAACTTGAACCACAGCAGCAGCCCGGTGCCGAGCATGACCAGGACGGCGCCCGCGAGCCACGAGGCCCAGAGCTTCTGGCCGGCGTTGAACTTCCCCGCGAACCGGCCGCGGTGCGGCTCGGACGAGCGGAGGCTCGCCAGCCAGCGCCGGTCCTGCGGGGTGAACCGGTCGAGGCGCCGCAGGTCGGCCCGGAACGGGCCGGACCACAGGCCGAGCAGCGCCGGCACGGGCAGCAGGAGCCCGGACCACTCGTGGACGGTCTCGACGAGGAGCCTCCGGCCCACGAGCTGCGCGACGGGCGCCACGTAGAGCGCGACCGCGGTGAGCAGGCAGACCAGGAACAGCAGCCCCGTCGCCCGGTGGACGGCCCGCTCGGCGGGGCTGAACCGGAGCACGCGCTCAGGCACCGACCGGCTCCTCGCCGGGCAGCCAGCCGTCCACGGGGTAGCCGTAGTCCTCCCAGTAACCCTGCTGGACCTGGCTGGTGACCTCGATGCCGGAGAGCCACTTCGCCGACTTGTAGAAGTACATGGGCGCGACGAAGAGCCGCACCGGGCCGCCGCTGTCGTGCGGGACGGGCTCGTCGAACATCCGCAGCGCGACCACGACGTCCGACCGGCGCGCCTGGTCCAGCGTGAGGCTCTCCGAGTAGGCGCCGTCGAAGCAGGTGAACCGGACGGCGGCGCCCTCGTCCCGCACCCCGGCGGCGTCCAGCAGGTCCCGCAGCAGGACGCCGGTGAACGGCACGTCGTCGACCTGCCAGCCGTCCGTGCAGACGGCGTCGTGCACCACCGTGTGCTGGGGCAGCGCCGCGAGCTGGTCGAGCGTGTACGTCGCGGGCCGGTCCACCAGCCCGCCGACGGTGAGCCGGTAGGTCGTCGCGTCCTGGCGCGGCACGGAGCCGACGACACTGAAGTAGCGGAAGCCGCGGTCGTCCGGCACCGCCGCGGGTGCGACCCGGGACAGGGCCGCACGCACCTCGCCGAGCCCGCTGCGCACCGCGGGACCCGCGGCCACGCCCGCGGCGCCCAGGCCGAGCATCGCCAGTACGATCCGGCGCCCCACGGGACGCCCCGCGGGCCCGGCGGCGTCGGGCATTCCTTTGTCGATCATGCCGCCACTCTCACCCGGCCGGGGTCGCGGCGGACCAGGGTGCTCCCCTGGTCGGCACCCTGGTGCTACTGGGCGGCGCGCCGCCCGGCGGTCCGCGCGCTCAGGAACGCCACCGCCGCGACGACGACGCACAGCGCGGCCGTGGTCAGCAGGCCCACGGTGAAGCTCGTGCCGGCCGCGATGAAGCCGACCACGAGCGAGCCGAGCCCGGTGCCCGTGTCGAACCCGATGTTCCAGACGGCGCTGGCGACGCTGCGCTCCCGGTCGGGCACGGCGGCGAACGCGGTGACCAGCGTGAGGTTCTGCAGGCTGCCGTAGGAGACGCCCACGAGTGTCATGCCCACCACGAGCCAGGCCGCACCGGGCCCGGAGCCGGTGATCGACCAGCCGCACAGCACGAGGGCGGCCGCGCAGAGCAGCAGGAGCGGCGGCACGAACCGGCTGGGCCCGTACCGGTCGGCCAGACCACCGACGAGCCAGCGGGACAGCGCGGCGGCGACCGTGAGCCCGAGCAGCCCGGCCATGGCGACCAGGGCGCCGTACCCGAGCTGCGGCGCGAACGTGAGCAGCGCGCCCCCGGGCGTGGTCACGGCGAGCAGCACCAGGGAGGGCAGCACCAGCGGCAGCAGCATCCGCACCCGGCCGGCCGGTGCGCCGTCGTGCAGGTGCGGGGCGGCGTCGTCCGCGTGGCCGGCGGTGAGCAGGTCGAGCCGGCGGCCGAGGGCCGCCGCGAAGGGCACGGCGAGCGCGGGCAGCGCGCCGGCGGCGAACACGACCCGGAAGTCGACGGACTCGGCGACCCAGGCGGCGCTCGGGGTGAGGAACACCTGCGGGGCCGCGACCGCGAGGCCGTAGACGCCGATCGCCCGGCCGCGCCGGGAGGCGCCGACGAGCTCGGCGATCGCCGTCGCGCCGCAGACCGTGACGACGGCGAACCCGGCACCCCGCACAGCCGATGCGGCGAGGATCCAGCCGAGCTGGTCGGTGAGCACGAGCGCCAGGGACGGCAGGCCGAGCAGGAGCACGCCCGCGACGAGCGTGCTGCGCCAGCCCAGCCGGCGCAGGGCCCAGGGCACGGTGGTCTGGAAGGCGACGGTGGCCGCCATGAGCACGGCGTTCACGAGTCCCGCGCCGGCCTCGTCGGCGCCGCCGTGGGTGGCCCAGAGGGGCGCCGTCGGCAGCAGGAGCGCGTAGCCCGCGAAGCCGAACAGCGACATCCACACCAGCGCCCGGATCCCGGGGACGCGCAGGATGGGCTGGTCGGGATCGGTCGGGAGGCTCACGTGGCCTCACCCTACCGACGCCGGGCGACCGCCCAGCGGAACGCGTTCAGCAGGCGGTAGCCGCCGTCCGGACGGCGGAACGGCGCGGCCGCCTCGACGACGACGGGCGCGAGGTCGGCGACCGTCGCGTCGCCCTCGCCGAACAGGATGCCGCGCACGAGGTCGTTCGCGTCCCTGGCGGTCCACGGGACCGGTGTGGTCCCGCCGTCCAGGACCTCCCAGCCGGCGTCGGCCAGCAGGCCGGCCAGCCCGCCCGGCAGGCGCAGCGGGCCGTCCTCGGGCGGGTCCTCGTCGTCGGCCTCCGCGAGCGCGACGTTGATGCCGTCCAGGTCGTTGCGGCTCCGCTCGGCCCAGCCCGCCAGTCCGACGACGCCGCCCGGCACCAGCACCCGGGCGATCTCGGCCAGCGCGTCGTCCAGGTCATCGGCGAACTGCACCGCGTTCACGGCGAGCACGGCGTCGAAGGCGGCGTCGTCGAACGGGAGGTGCTCGACGTCGCCGCGGCGCACGTCCGCGCCGGCGGCGCGGGCCCGCGCGAGCTCGACCATCCGGGCCGCCGGGTCGACGCCGCCGGCCCGGGCGCCCTGGTCCTGGAGGTGCTCGAGCAGCTCGCCGCTGCCGCAGCCGACGTCGAGCACCCGGCTGCCCGGCCCGATCCCGGCCGCGTCGAGGAGCGGCTCCCAGACCGGGCGGGCGAAGGTGCCCCAGTGGCGGCCCCAGTCGTCGGCGACGGCGGACCAGGGGTCGTCGGGGGTGGGCATGCGGCGAGACTAGCCCCCGGTCAGAGGACCCGCTGCGCCTTGGCCATGTTCGCCTTGAGCTCCTCGGCGTTCTGGCGGGAGACGTACGCGGGGCGGTCGCGCTCGAAGCGCCAGGACTCGCTGAGGGGGCCGGCGCTGACGGTGTCGAAGCCCGCCTCGTCGTAGAACCGCGTCACCAGCTCGACGGCCTCGGGGTAGTCGCTCGCTGTGGCGAGGGCACGGCGGTTCTCGGTGCCCGCGGGGGTGCCGTCGGTGGTGATGGTCTGCGCCGTGATCTGGTTGAACGCCTTGACGACCTTCGAGGTCGGCAGGTGCTCCTGGAGCAGGCCGGCGGTGGTCGCCTCGCCGCGGTCGAGGGCCTCGATGTGGCCGTCGCGCTCCCAGTAGTAGTTGTTCGTGTCGAGCACGACCTTGCCGGCCAGCGGCTCCACCGGGAGGTCGCGGTAGGCCTTCAGCGGCACCGACACGACGGCGACGTCGGCCGCGGCGGCTGCCTCCTCGGCGGTCGCCGCGCGGGCCTTGGGTCCGAGCTCCGCGACCAGGTCGGCGAGGGTCTCGGGACCGCGCGAGTTGGCGATCACGACCTCGTTGCCCTGCGCGATCGCCACACGGGCGACCTGGCTGCCGATGTTCCCTGCTCCGATGATGCCGAAGGTAGTCATACGGGCGGCAACCCTCGCGGAGGGCGCCGCATTCCACCCGCTCCCGCCCGGGGATTTCCTGGCGGCCGTTCGTACGATGGCCCCCATGGTGAACGGCGACACGGCAGACCGGGCGCGGTCGTACCGGAAGGCCCCGGAGCGGCGCGCGCAGATCCTCGCGAGCGCCATCGCCGTCTTCGCGGAGCGCGGCGTGGGCGCGTCCCTGCGGGCGATCGGCGAGGCGATCGGCGTCTCGCACGCGGCGCTGCGCTACTACTTCGCGCACCGCGACGAGCTGCTGGTGGAGGTGTACCGGGCGCACGAGGCCCGGAACGCGGAGCCGTCCCCGACCGAGGAGGTCTCGGCCGTCGCCCTCATGGAGCGCAGCGCCGAGCGGAATCGCTCCATCCCCGGCCTGGTCGAGCTGTACGCGACGCTCACGACCGACGCGCTGCAGGCGGAGCAGCACCCGGAGACCCGCGAGTTCGTGCACGGCCGGTTCCGGCGGGTCCGCGCCGACCTGGCCGAGCGGGTGCGCGCCGGCCAGGCCGCCGGCGCGGTCGCCGCAGACATCGACCCGGACG